>NZ_NUMC01000095.1:0-2252 GCF_002577655.1 Bacillus sp. AFS040349
GCTCAAGAAGCTGTCCATTTCTATAAATGCTAATTTAAAAATGAACAAAGATGATTACATAAGGATGTACAGTTTTGTGATGTACATGCATACTTAGTTTGAGGTGGAGAGAATGCATGTACAGCTAGATTTAACGACAGAGATAGAAGTAAAAAGTCTAGAAGATTTACCAAAGTTAAAATTTCTAATGGAGAGCTTAAACATGAAAATAAATAAAAGTAAGATAGGGCGAGAATTGGGAGTAGATCGGAGGACTGTGGATCGATATTTAAATGGAAAGGGGCCAAGTAAAACCCGTAATAGAAAATCTAGAATAGATGAGTTATATGGTGTTATATCAGACCTACTCTCAAAGGATTCAATACAAACTTTTTACTACAAGAGAGTTCTTTGGGAGTACTTAAAGGATAACCATAGTTTGAACTGTTCCCAGTCATCTTTCCGACGATACATATCAAACAAACCTGAGTTCCAAGCATATTTTACCGATGGTAAAAGAACTCAAGCAACACAATCTGTTGTTCGTTATGAAACCCCTCCGGGGGAACAGGCTCAATTCGACTGGAAGGAGAACATAAAATACATAACGTGTGATGGGGAGATTATACACGTTAATGTAGGAGTGTTGGTGTTAGGAAATTCAAGGTTTAAGTCTTATGGTTTAACCATGTCCAAATCACAAAGTATATTAATGTCCTTTTTGATGGAGTGCTTTGAAGCAATTGGTGGAGTACCAAAGATCATTTTAACGGACAATATGAAAACAGTAATGGATGAACATAGAACAGAGTATTCAAAAGGAGTGGTTAATGAACGATTTGAACAGTTTGCCAGTGATAGTGGATTTGAAATCAAACCTTGTATTGCAGGAAGGCCAAGGACAAAAGGGAAAGTAGAGAGTATTATGAAGCTCTTAGATGAGATTCATGCTTATCAGGGTAAATTCACTTACGAAGGACTTCACCAATTTGTTCAAAAGCTTTGTGAACGCCATAATCAAAGTTTTAATCAAGGAAATAGAAAGATTCCAATACTTGCTTTAAAACAAGAAAAGAGTCACTTACTCCCCCTACCAAGGAAAGAAATAAGAGACTCTTATAAGATCAAACACAAGCTTGTAAAGGTTAACCCTGCGAGCATGATTACGTACAAATCAAACCAGTATTCAGTACCAGCTGAATACAAAGGGAAAACCGTTGGTTTACAAGTCTATGACGATCACATACATGTATATTATAACACGGATTTGATCGCTCAACATCGAATCAGTAGTAAGGTGCTGAATTATAAGGAAGAACATTATACAGACGTATTGTCACGGGGAATGCCAGACTATCCTGATATTGATGAGCTAGCTAAAAAGAATCTACTGGCAATGGATGAGGTGTATAAAATTGAATAGTAGTTATCAACAATTAGTAAGTAATTTAGAATATTTAAACTTAAAACAGATGATTACTCATCTTAACGATACCATTGATTTTAGTACCAAGAATGAATTATCTCTCGTTGACACATTGATGAAATTAACAAACTATGAAATAGATGTTCGTGAGAAAACAATGATAAATTCAATGGTTAAGGTGGGGGCTTTTCCCCACCGTAAAGAGATAAATGAGTTTAACTTTGATTTTCAACCAACGATAAATAAACAACAAATTCTTGATTTTCTTTCTCTGCGTTTTATCGAAGATAAACAGAATATTATCTTCATGGGAACTAGTGGTGTTGGCAAAACTCACTTAGCGACTTCGATTGGAATCGCTGCAGCCAAAAAACGAACAAGTACCTATTTTATTAAATGTAATGAACTTATCTTAAACTTGAAAAAGGCAAAGCTAGAAAATCGCTTAGAGTCTCGATTAAAGCACTATGGGAAATATAAATTACTAATTATTGATGAAATTGGTTACCTTCCAATTGACAAAGAAGATGCCAAACTATTCTTTCAGCTAATTGATTTGAGATATGAAAAGAAAAGTACAATCTTAACTACAAACATTAGCTTTAAAGAGTGGGATGCGGTGTTCCAGGATTCTAAATTAGCAAATGCAATATTAGATCGTGTATTACACCACGCAACAGTTGTCAATATTGTTGGTCCCTCTTATAGAATTAAGGATCATTTACAAAAAGAAGATGATGATTAATTTTGTACATTCTTAAACGATCAAAATTGTACATCGTTAGCTTGACATTTACAGTATGCCGATAGTCCGAACACGGAAGTTAAGCTCTTGCGCCGATGGTAG
>NZ_NUMC01000096.1:0-20224 GCF_002577655.1 Bacillus sp. AFS040349
ATAAATCTTTTGACACTACCGTTAGAAAACTGATTTGTTACAACTTCAATCGATGTGCTATTAATAGTGTTCACACTCACTATACTAGGATGATTTTTCAACTCATTTGGTAATTCAGTAATCCACAATCTCGCCCATTTTTCATGAATTTCATCTTTTTCAAAAGAATGAAGAATGTTTCCTTTTTCTAATATCGTAATATAATCACAGATTTGTCTCACATCGTCCATATTGTGAGTTGCCAGAACAATGCTTTTCTCTCCATCCTCCATAAAGTGAATTAAATCTTCTTTTAGCTTTCTTTGTGACATAATATCTAGGTTTGCTGAAGGTTCGTCTAATAAAAGGATGTCTGGGTTATGACAGATAGAGAAAACAAATTCTACTTTCTTTTTTGTCCCTTTTGAACATTTACCAAATTTCTCATTTTCGTTAATGTTATATCTGTTTATGAAATGAGTATAACGATCATGATCCCAATTTGGATACCAACGTGAAATTAGTTTAGCAAGTTCTTTTACTTTAAGAGAAGAGAATGGTTCAAATAAATCACCAATATACCCTATTCTTCGCTTCGATTCTGTTTCATTTTCGTTGATGTTTTCTCCAAACATAGAGATTGTACCTGCTTCTGTTTGCAAAATATTCATTAATAATCTAAAAAACGTGCTCTTACCTGATCCATTATCACCTAATAACGCTACAGCCATTCCTTTTTCCAAAGTGAAATTAAGAGGTCCTAGCTTAAAGTGTTTAAACTTCTTTTCTAATCCTTTTACTTCTAAAACTGAGGTATTCATCTTTCATTCCCCCGTCTAAAAATCTTTTAACACTTCTTCAAAAATAACCCGAAGCTCTTCCTTTGTTGCCCCTAATTGCAATCCCTGTTCAATTGCTTTCTGTAGTGCATCATAGACAACTTTTTCTTTTGTTTCTTTTTTATGTGGTTCCTCTATTTCTCTAACAAACGTCCCCTTACCTTGGACTGTTTTAATATATCCGCTTGTTTCAAGATTTTGGTAAGCTCTTCTGGTTGTAATCACACTGCATGATAGTTCACTGGCCAATACTCTAATAGATGGCAGAGGAGTGCCTGGTGGTAGCTGGCCACCAACAATTAATGTTTTTAGCTGGTATTCAATTTGATGATAAATGGGTTCTCGACTATCCTCTGATACACGAATAGGAAGCTTCATGCCTACCCCTCCATCCTACAAATAATCCTTAGTAGATAAGCGTTTTGTTAACAAAGCATGCCATAAAACGCATCCTACCATTCCGATGAAAAGAAAGAGAAAAGCGATTGGCCAACCTATATGGATTGAAAGAGATATGGTTAATTCAACAATTCCTTTTTCAATAATTGAATAATAAAAGTAAAAAGCAAATACTAGGATAACAAATAAAAGATAAGGAAAAAGATGTAGTACTTTTCCGCTCGTCCCATATTCCAAATAAGTGTGAAATCCTCCTAAGGCCAGAGCATAGCCTAACCAAATAACGATAAATATGAGGTAATCATTTATCGTGAAATAGTTAAATAAAAGGTCTGCTAAAGAGTAAGTAATCGTAGAATAAAAAACGATGCTCAACAGAAATAATGTGATAAGCATTAAAATCGTCCGGCTTAAAGCGAGAACTTTGATAGGAATTGGCAGTGAACGATAAACAGCCATGCGCTTATTAAAAGGATCATCTTTTATTGCCTTATAGTTCAAATATGGACCAGACATAAAGATCGTTGCTAACGCAGGTGTAATCACAATAAACATAAAATCGATGAAAAAGAATCTGTCATTCATACTTTCTGTATCCATTACATTCATAATCGACTGTTCTAAACTAAGAGAAGAAATACCTCCAAAAAAGATCGTTACTAAGATGGAAGCTCCTAACTGAAGTTTATTAAACTGTAATTCTTTAAGAGCTAACCAAAGGGCATCTTTTAGCAATTTCATCTCTCCTTTTTATCAAACTACGTATCAGTTATTTTCAATTAAGTCTTCAAAAAAGCCTCTGTCCTCATACCCTAAGATATCTACGCCGAAAAGAGATAATACTGCAAACACTAACCCCCAAACGACAATACTAGCAACCATCCAGATAGACGTTTTTTTCTTTGTTCCGCCAAATGAAATACTCATAAAAGCTGTTAAATGACTACCAACAAATAAAGGGCCAATGAATGCTAAACCTGGTAAACCATATTTTTTCCATAAGTTTTGAGCACGTAATGCCCTTTTACTTGGGTTTTTCTCCTCATCTTCACCTTTTCTTTTTCTTCTCCACTCTTTAATTTTGTTCACAAAAAGAATTAGCAATAAAACCGTTAAGATGTTACCAAGTAATGCGATTAAAATGGAAGGCACTGCCGGTAATCCAGCAATAATCGCTAATGCAATCACTCCGTACCCTTCAAAAAATGGGACTGCAGCTAAAACAAAAACAACTAAATATGCCCAAAGCAACTCCATAAATTCCATAATAAAAAATCCCCCAATACTGTTATGGTGTGTATATCTATATATACACTTTAACACCACAACAAACAAAACACAAGGGGACAGGTTCCTTGTCCCATCCCCCACATACATTCAATTCTTAAACTCATCTAACCTCGCAAAAAATTCGATCAAAAACTCATAAAATAACTTTTCTGTTGGTAAAAGCACCCGATCTTTAGGAGTAATCACTCCAACTGTCCTAGTTACATTTGGTTCAGCTAACGGTATTTTGACCGTTGATCGTGGCAAGCTATCAACTAACGTAACCTCTGGCATAAGGGTAACCCCTAACCCTGCCGAAACAAGCCCCTTCAACGCATCAATATCATCCCCTTCAAAAGCAACATTCGGCTTAAAACCTAGATTTTGACATGCTTGAACAACCATATCGCGGAAGACGAATCCTTGTGGTAATAAAACAAAAGGCTCGTCCACAAGCTCTAGTAATTTTATAGACTTCTTTTTTGCAAGACGATGGTTAATTGGCAACAATGCCACAACATTTTCTGTAAATAATGCTTTACGACTAATTTTCTTCTCTTCTAGAGGTAAAGGTCCAATTAGAGCAAGATTAAAATCCCCTTTTACCACACCTTCGATTAAATCACGATAAAGAGCTTGTTTAAGCTGAAACTTAGCCTCTGGATAACGCATTCGAAATGCATAAATCACTGTTGGCAATGTGTATGCGGCTAAACTAATCGGAAACGTAATACGAATCGTTCCTTTTTCGGGATCTAAGTATTCCTCAACTTCTCGCCTCGCTTCATCCACAACATTCATGGCATGCTTCATTCGCTCATAAAATATCTTTCCAATCGGTGTTAAATGGACTCTTCTCCCTTCCCTAATAAACAAATCAACACCAAGCTCACTTTCTAAATTAACAATTTGTCTACTTACAGAAGATTGGGCAACATGTAAAGAATCTGCTGCTTCGGTTACATGTTCACGATTAGCAACTTCCATAAAATAACGGATTTGTCTAAAATCCACGGTATATCCTCCTCCATAATCAATGCAAAAAACGCATTAATATTATCGTTTCTTTATATTGATTCGATTATTTCTTTAATTATAAAATATTTCATAATAACAATTCTTTAAATATTAGGAAAAAATGAAAATAATTTATACGGAAAAAGGTGAGTAAACCATGAAAACAATTGAAAAACATCATGAAGCGTATACTGAAAGTGTTCATCATTACGTGGATTCAGTATTTGAAACAGTAAAAAAACGTAATCCAAACGAAAGTGAATTTCATCAAGCAGTCAAAGAAGTATTTGATTCTCTAAAACCAGTTCTTGCGAAGAATCCACAATATATAAAGCAAGGCATTCTTGAAAGAATCGTCGAACCTGAACGAGTGATCTCTTTCCGTGTACCTTGGGTTGATGATCAAGGAAATGTAAAGGTAAACCGCGGCTTCCGTGTTCAGTACAGTAGTGCAATTGGTCCTTATAAAGGTGGATTAAGATTCCACCCATCTGTTAATGCAAGCATTATTAAATTTTTAGGCTTTGAGCAAATCTTTAAAAACTCATTAACAGGTCAGCCAATCGGCGGTGGTAAAGGTGGCGCTGACTTTGATCCTAAAGGGAAATCAGATGGTGAGATCATGCGCTTTTGTCAAAGCTTTATGACAGAACTAAGCAAATACATTGGACCTGATACAGACGTTCCAGCTGGTGATATCGGTGTTGGGGCTAGAGAAATTGGCTTTTTGTTTGGGCAATACAAAAAAATTCGTGGCGGATATGAAGCTGGCGTGTTAACCGGTAAAGGAATTGGGTATGGCGGAAGCTTAGCTCGTAAAGAAGCAACAGGTTATGGAACTGTATACTTTGTTGAAGAAATGCTACAAGATCAGAATTTAAGCTTCCAAGGCAGTACAGTTGTTGTTTCAGGCTCTGGAAATGTATCAATTTATGCGATGGAAAAAGCGATGCAGCTAGGAGCTAAAGTTGTCGCATGTAGTGATTCAAATGGCTATATTTATGATAAAAACGGAATTAACTTAGACACAGTGAAACGCTTAAAAGAAGTTGAAAAGAAACGAATTAGTGACTATGTAGTGGATCATCCTGAAGCAATTTACACAGAAAATTGCTTTGGCATTTGGACGGTTCCTTGTGATATTGCCCTACCTTGTGCCACGCAAAACGAAATTGATTCAGCTTCTGCTTCTCTATTAGTTTCTAATGGTGTAAAAGCCATTGGTGAAGGTGCAAACATGCCTTCAACCTTAGAAGCGGTTGAAATTTTCTTAGAAAACAACGTACTTTTCGCCCCTGCTAAAGCAGCAAATGCTGGAGGTGTTTCAGTTTCTGCATTGGAAATGGCGCAAAACAGTGCAAGATTATCCTGGACCTTTGAAGAAGTTGATTTCAAATTACAGGATATTATGAAAAACATCTATCAAAATAGTAAAAAAGCAGCTCTCGATTACGGTAACCCAGGCAACCTTGTTGTTGGAGCGAATATCGCCGGCTTTGTTAAAGTAGCAGACGCTATGATCGAGCAAGGTGTGATTTAATTTTTGAGTTTTGTGGTCATGTACTTCATCAATTAAATGTGATGAAATGCATGACTTTATTCATTTCTACACCCTTCTTCCCCTAAAATACCTCAGATATTTAACAAACAGAAATTTTCCCTTTAGAAAGCAAAGTTATTAATGGTACACTAGAAAGGTAGTAAATGGAAATTTTAAGAAATGAGGTTTTTTATATGGAAGAAATTATCTTAACAATAAATGATCTAAAGAAAAATTATGGTGTAAAAACTGTTTTAAATGGAGTGTCTTTTCAAGTGAAAAGAGGCGAAATCATTGGGTATATTGGTCCGAACGGAGCTGGAAAAAGTACAACCGTTAAAATCATGCTTGGGATTGAAGATGATTATACTGGGGAAGTGAACATTTTTGGTCATGATATCTCAGACGGAAAAGTTGACTATAAAAGAAAAATAGGCTATGTTCCCGAGATTGCTGAGCTTTATGATAATTTAACTGGCCATGAATATTTAACCTTTATTGGTGAATTATATGGTCTTGACAATGATCTTGCAGAATACAAGTCAAAAAGCTTGATGGAGCTCTTTGGTATTGGCGAAGTCTATCATTCTCGTATTTCCTCTTACTCAAAAGGTATGCGACAAAAGTTATTAATTATTTCTAGCTTATTGCATAATCCTGAGCTGTTATTTTTCGATGAACCAATCAATGGCTTGGATGCAAATAGTGTGATGATTTTCAAGGAAATTATGACTCAGCTAGCAACACAAGGAAAGACCATTTTTTATTCTTCTCATATTATGGACGTGGTCGAAAAAATCAGCAGTAGAATAATCCTCCTACATGATGGGAAAATTGCCGCTGACGGCACATTTGATGAGTTAAAACAGAACACAGAAGGTTCACTTGAACAAATTTTCAACGAACTTACAGGATTTAGTGAGCATAAAGAGCTTGGTTCACGATTTGTATCTGTTGTAAGGGAGATGTAAGGATGAAGGATTTTCGTACATTGAAGCTACTAGATCGGTTAGAAAAAGTGTTCACTAGCTTTGGCGTAGATTACAAGATTATGAGAAAAATTCTTCAAATAAAGCTAACAATGGATGGCCGGCGTGTTCCTACGATTTTCTCGCAAAATGCCAAGAAAAAAGACAAAAAAGACAGCAATCACTATATAAGTTCACTTTGGATTTATGTGTTATTCGGTTTGTTTTTAATTGTATTTGTTTTAATGGAAGAAAATTATCTTTTTCAAATGAGTCTCTTCTACGGAATTTTTACCTTTATTATTATGACATCGATGATATCCGATTTTTCTTCTGTTTTACTAGATATTCGCGACCGAAATATTTTGTTTCCAAAGCCTGTTGATCGAAGAACTATTAGCACAGCGAAAATGGTCCATGTGATGATTTATTTATCTTTTCTTACCACAGCACTTGCAGGTATTCCATTAATTATTGGACTGATTAAAAACGGAATCTTGTTTTTCCTTGTTTCCGTAATGAACGTGATCTTACTTAACCTACTGGTCGTAGGGCTCACAGCACTTCTTTATTTGTTTATTTTACGATTTTTTGATGGAGAGAAATTAAAAGATATCATCAATTATGTTCAAATCGGACTGTCACTTGCCATGATGGTTGGCTATCAATTGCTGGTTCGTTCCTTTGAATTTATTGATTTAACGATTTCAATTGATCCACAGTGGTGGCATGTTTTAATCTTTCCGATGTGGTATGGGGCGATGATGGAAATGGTGATGAATGGTGTTTATCAACCATTTTATCTACTATTTTCAGCTTTAGGGATTCTGGTTCCTCTCCTATCAATATGGCTTTATGTGAAATTTAACCCTACTTTTGAGCAAAACCTTCAAAAGCTTGTTTATCAGGGAAAAGCGAAGGTGAAAAAACGTAGTAAGCTTAAACAATGGCTCCTTAGCATGATTTGTCGCTCACATGAGGAAAGAACATTTTTTAAATTTGCTAGTTTAATGATGAAGAATGAGCGTGATTTTAAATTGAAGGTTTATCCTTCTTTGGGGTTTTCAGTTGTGATTCCTTTTATTTTTATCATGAGTGGATTTGAAAATGATTTGGATTCTTTAGCAAACAGTAAATCCTATATCTCTATTTATTTTAGCTTGATTATTATCCCAACGATCATGCTACTCTTGAAGTATTCAGGAAAATACAAAGGTGCTTGGATTTATGGAGTTGCTCCGATCGATGGATTAAAACCACTTTTTAGCGGGACCATTAAGGCGTTTCTGTTTAACTTATATTTGCCGGTCTACCTTCTTTTAAGTGTTTTATTTATTGCTTTATTCGGGGTGAGAATTCTACCAGATCTTGTCGTTGTTTTTATTAACTCCTGTTTATATGCGGTGATCTGCTTTATGTTTATTAAACAAGCTCTTCCCTTTTCGGAATCTTTTGATGACAGTAATCAAACTGGCAACGGTTTACTGATTTTCGGATTAATGCTGTTTGCTGCACTATTTGCAGGTATACACGTTATCTCGACTTTGGTGTATTATGGGATTTATTTATACTTGGCAATTACGCTTCTAAGTTTGGTATTGATTTGGAGGAAGGCTTTTGATGTGACGTGGGAGCAGGTTCGGTCTTAGTTGGTTTTGAAGCTAGGGGGACAGGTTCCTTGTCCCAAAATATAAAGTGTAGTTCCACATCAATAAAGTAGGATTGTAAAGCACTTACATGCGTAATATGAATTAATTCATATTAAAGCCCAATGAAAGACTGAGATATTCCTCTGTCTTTCATTGGGCTTTTAATGTAGACTCCACAGCGATTACCCACAACATTTCTTATACTTCTTCCCACTTCCACAAGAACACCGGTCATTTCTACCCACTTTTATTACTTCCCCACTTTTGCTATTGTTCTTATTTCCTGGTAATGGTTGTAGATGTTTCTTTTCTACTTTAGATAATTCTGTTGAGGTGTGGCCTTTGAGAAACCATTCTCTTGTGTTGTTCATTAGAAAAATAACTCTGTCAACTAATTTATGGAGAGTTTCCTCATTTTCAAATTCAAGCATCTTACTTAAATATTGTAGAACATCATTAGGAGAATCACCGTTCTTTGTTGCATATACACACTCTTTTGCAATTTGATCTGCATCTGCCTTATTGATTTTGAAGTTTTCTGTTAGAAAGCTAACTAATTGAACATAACCTTTATTTCGCTCAACAAATTCATATTCACCAGCTGTTAAAAGTTGCTCTTTTGTAACCGGGTAAAATGGAACACGCTTTCTCAACGTGTGTTCCTGCAACACTTTCTTTTGATCAAACACTCTTAAGTGAGAGAAACCATCTTCATCTATATAAAATTGCTTGTGAAAATCATTTGCATCATGGATAACTTGAAAATAATCCCGAAGATTCAGAGGTTCTTTTGTATACTTTTCAAGCATTTCTATTAATTGATCCACATCTAATGTTCCATAATAGTATAATAGACCGCTTGTAAGCTTGATCCAATTCGTATTCCTTTTAATTGTCGTCCTTGCTTCAAGATTACCTTTTAATGTTGTAATTTGTTCAATAAGTTCAGTTGGAACAGCAAGAATCTTCTTTCCTTCATGAACTCCCGTTTAAATCATTCCATTTGCACGAAAATATCTAATTTGTTGATTCTTAATGTTCAGAGCTTTGCTTCGACCTTCTTTACTAGCAATATTCGTTAATAAATTAAAACGCTCATGATCCCATAACAGATAGATCTTCTCTAGATAATGAGGAATTTCTTCTACAAGCAAGTCAATAAGCTTGTCCTTTTTCAAGTAACTTACATTTTTAATTTGTAAGGTTTTTCTTATCTCATCAAGCTCATATTTCGTATATTTACCTAGTCCTTCCTTTAATGAAAACGGAACCTTTATTTCACTCCAATACTTTTATACTGTTTTTCCTCCTCCTGTATTCTAAAATCCTTTAACCCCGCTAACATATTTAGCATTGCATCTTCTAATTTCTTATCTGTTTTGTTGTTCATGTTACACACCTACTTTCTATAATTGTCCTATAAATAACTAAACATTATGTTAAGAAGATGATTCTCTTCTTCTTTCATTCGTTTAGAAATAATAGCTTCAATCTTAGTAATAAGTCTAAGATATTGGTATTCCTTGTCAGTTGGTTTATATCCATACATGTCATTGACCATGTATTCTTCATCTTCAATACAGATAGCATGCTGATATTTATTTTCAGTTTTCATCATCAATGCTTCAAAAACATCATCTGGATGATCATTTAATTCACCTGTGAGTGCTAAAATGGGACTACTTTTTTTATTAAATTTGTAGATGAAGTTTAATGCATATAAAGGTTGATCTTCGAGATTAGTAATCAGATAGGTTTGACCACGTATAGAAAAAAATAGATATTCATTTTCTTCTTTAAAAACTACACATTTTACTTTTAGTAATTTAATAAAACGATTGTGATGAGGCTTTACATCAAGGAAATTTTCTTTCCCTTTTCCCTTACTCTTGCATTCCTTACAAATATGCTGCCGATGTCCTTTGCCACTAAACTTCTCATTAGCACGGTATCGATCACAGCCAAAACAGTAATGCCCATGTTTCTTTTTTCCCATTGTTACAACTCCGACCTATCAATCTTCTTCCTTGAACTTTTTTCTTTTTAAGATATTTACTCCTATTGTGTTTTATTATCTATGAATAATCTATCAAAATAAACATAAAAAGAAGCATGAACCGTATTTTCATTAATTAAATTTCATCATTTCCCCAAAAAAATTCTGCCTTTTCTTTTTGAATCAGCTCTTTGCTCGGCCTGCTATCAAAGTAACAATCAAATAACATATTAAGTAATTTTATTCTCTCACCATTATCCATTTCTTCAATTGCTTTCATTATTTCATCAGCAGTCATTTTTACCACCTCATATACAGTATTATTTATATACTTTATTTTACAATGAAACAATCATCCAAATACAACTAAATGTGAGTGTTAAAAAAGTAAACCAACGAAACCTTATCATTTTAAAAACGTATAAGTATGTAAAACCAATGATAGTTTATGTTTTACGCTATAAGGAGTTGAAGTTTATGTTGGGTCTAAATCTAAAAAAATCAAATAACATAGTGAGTATTAAGTGGCAGTTAACGAAGGTGGAGATCCCGACATCAGAAATTATCGATGTATCTTTAGATGATACGTATGGTGGTGAGGAAAAAGAAGCTATTAGAATTGGCACACCATACGGAACTACTGATAGAGTAGTTATTAAGACGAGGAAAAAGACTTATATTCTTTACACCACAAATCCTACTTCCATCAAAAACAAAATATTGTCATAAAAGGATAATATAAAAAAGGCATACTAAGAAATCTAGTATGCCTCCCAAATCAAACGGTAACTTCCTTCTTCAAACTCTCTTCCTTCACCAACTTCTTCACAAGCTGATCAATCTTCTCAATCTCAGCACTTGAATTCTTCCACCAATTTCGGCTCCAAATTCTTGTGATTTTCCAGCCTTTTGTCTCCAAAAATCTTTGTCTATAAACATCTCGCTCTTTTGCAGATGGTGCACTATGGTACATTGCTCCGTCACATTCAATACCGATGATATATTTTTCCGGTTGGTTAGGATGTACAACCGCTAAATCAATTCGATATCCAGACATGCCAATTTGGGTATCAACCTTATATCCTAGTTTTGTTAGAGCTGTATACACTTGTTCTTCAAAAGGAGAGTCGAAAACTAGAGTGCTTTCTTGCTTCTTCGTGTTTTGGTTTTCATTGAGCTTTGTTAAAACAGCTTCAATTTCATTCTTTCTCACATGTGATACAGCCTTGGCGTATTCCATGTAGCTTTTAAGGAACTTAGGTCCTTCATTTTTTGTTGTGCTAACGCTAAGTTCGCTTGGTTCAATGCTTGTGACAACGTGAATTTCTTCTTTTGAACGTGTCACCGCAACGTTTAAGCGATTTTCTCCGCCTTGTTGGCCGAGTGAGCCGAAGCGATTATAAACTCTACCTTCTTGATTTTTCGCATAGGCAATCGAGAAAATAATAATATCTCTTTCGTCACCTTGAACATTTTCGATGTTTTTCACGAAAATTCGTTCATCCATGTCTCTGCTCATAATTTGCTGGTACAACACACCAAACTCTTGATCTTCTTCTACTTGAGCATCGATGATATCTTGGATTTTATCTTGTTGCTTCGCGTTGAAGGTAATGATTCCGACTGTTTTCTTTGGATGCTGAAGAACAGTTTTTTTCAACAAATCAACAACAGCTTTTGCTTCCACTTCATTGCATTGGTTAATCCAGCGACCGTCTACCTTATGCCATTGAATGGCTGCTGGCTGACGCAACGGCTCAACGTTTGGTGCGATTTGAATATTTCCATTGTAATAAACATGATTTGAGAAGTTGATTAACTCCTCGGATTTTGAACGGTAATGCCATTGCAGCATTTTTTCAGGCAGTGAACGTTTTGCCAAGTTCAACAAACTTTCCGATTCTTTAAAATCATCCACTTCAGCATCATCTTCGTCGTCAGAAATCACGCCTCTAAATAACGTAGAAGGAGGTAATTGCTTTTCATCCCCGGCTACCACTAGCTTCTCAGCTCGAAATGCTGCAGGAAGTCCATTTTCCACCGTACATTGTGATGCTTCATCAAAAATAACGATATCAAAGAGTTCCTTTTGCAGTGGGAAAATGGCCGAAACGGTTTCAGGTGATGTTAACCAAATTGGCATAACATCTAAAAGTCCATTTAATGAAAACTCTCGAACAAGCTTTCTTACTGGCCAGATCATTCTCTGTTTCCCAGTTTGATGCTTTAATTCTCGCATTGCTTTGCTGTTTGTTTGCTTGACTGAATTTAATTTTTCCAGAAGACGATTGATCAGCACTTTTACGGTAAGCTCGCGTTTTTGTAGTAATAGTGCTTTAAAATCTTCCCGTACTTTCTCGATTTCTTCCGTTCCAATTTTCGTTAAAATGGGATGCTTTGATTCAATCCCATCAATCCAATGTATAAAAGCAGACTGTCTCACAATATCGACCCATTCATCAGAAAGCTGTTTATGAATATTGTTCGAAGTTTTATCTTTTAGCATATCAATCATCTTTTTGATGTTCGGTAAAAACTCATCATACTCACGATCCATATTCCGCAAATCTTCAAAGTCTTGCAGAATAAATTCATGCTTCTGCTCAATTTCGGTTAAAGGAATATCTCCTTTAGAAATTCGTTCATGATATTTTTTGACTAATTCATCGTTAAAATAGGCTTGTAATGACTTAACTTCAGTTGACATTTTTTCCGACACTTGTGAAAGGTCAAACAAAATCTTTAAGCTTTCTCTAATGCGTGGCCATTCTTTTGATGAAGTTCCTTTGAATTTTTCACCGTTCAGAAGCTCTTCAACAATCGTTTTTCCAGTGAAAGAAGTCCACCACCATAAACGCAGCTTTTGTAAGGTTCTTTTTTCTTCTGGATTCAAATCATCATAAATTTTTTCTAATTTATCGTTAATGAGCCACGTGTATTCTGGAGTAATGTCATCTTGATCAAATTCATTTAGGTAAGAAATACTTGTTTTCGCTTTTTCGATCACATTTTTTAGAATTTCCACTATCGTTAGTCGATCTTTTAGCTCTAATGAAGCAAAAGATTTTCGATCTTTTAAAGGATAATCCTCACTTCCAAAACGACTGTAATACGTTCCATATGAGAAAATCTTCATTAATACATCATCTAAATTGTCTTTCATTAAAGAATGAAGAATTTCTTTTAATTCCAAAATTACTTCAATTTCATTAATCGGCTTTCCTAACGAATATAAATCAAACGCCTTATACCCATGAGGCTGTACCTCGTATAAACCCTTTGCAATTGCATTTAACTTTGACTC
Organism: Bacillus sp. AFS040349; assembly: GCF_002577655.1. Taxonomy (NCBI): domain Bacteria; kingdom Bacillati; phylum Bacillota; class Bacilli; order Caryophanales; family Bacillaceae; genus Bacillus; species Bacillus sp. AFS040349. The sequence continues at coordinate 12,961 of NZ_NUMC01000096.1, forward strand.
ATATTCTTCTATTTTAGAAGAAAGCTGAACCAACTCATTTTCATGATCACTTGCTAGTTTATCATCTTCTAGTAATGTGTTTAACTTTTTATACAATGGTTTTCGGTCATTTTTTTCATCATGTAAAAGTGCAACATGTGTTGATAATCCTAGTGCTTCTAAGCGTTGATACACAACATCAAGCGCGGCTCTTTTTTGACAAACTAAAAGCACGCGTTTATCTTGGGATATGGAATTCGCAATTAAGTTCACAATGACCTGCGATTTACCAGTACCTGGTGGCCCATGAACAACTAACCCACGATTGCGGTCTACCTCATTAATAATTTCTTCCTGTGAAGCATCTGTATCAAGAACAAAAAACTTCTCTTTTTCCGGTTTAGTCACTATTTCTCCAGGCGTACTACCTTCGTCATAATCAGAAGTTTTTAAATTCTCACCGGCATTCAGTAATTCACTTAAAATACCTAAATCGGCCTGTTCATCCTCAGTTGCCAATATCAAATCTTCGTAATCTTTTAATAAAGCTGAATTTCCCTGAGGGTAATTCCCTAATATCGCCATATGATCTAACTGAAATTGTCCCTTTTGAAATTCAGGAATTTCACTTTGTTTATAATCTTTAAACTTCTCAAGCTCCTGTTGATTGTTCCAAAGAATATTAAAGGAGTACTCTTTTAGCCAAGAAATTAACGTTAAAAAGTTGATCGATTTTGCTTGCTCTTCCGCTTCATCAAATATTTTCTCGTCAATATCTAACCCACTAAATTTTTTGAAAGCTAAAATAAGTGTGCGGTTTAACTGAGGCTCGCCCTCATTTACATCGAGCTTCCACTGCGTACCGTTCACTTTTTCTCTCTCAAGCTTTACTGGATATAAAAACAAAGGAGCGCGTACGTATGTTCCGTCTAGCATACAGCCAGAAATGTACGGGTAACCAACATACAAATCATACAACCCTGTTTCTTCCTCGATCCCCTTTACATTTCGATACAATGAAGTCAATTTCCCTGATAAAACTAAAGAATCATCGTTAGAAACATCTTGCTTTACCAACACAACATTTCCTTTTCCTTCTACTACTCTTTCAACGACCGTTTTGGCATCTACTTTTTGAGCTAATTTATCAATCGAGCTAATATCAAAAGCCCATTTATCATATAATTTCAAGGTCCGAATCGACCTGTTGCGTTTACTTAAATCATTTAATCGATCTTTTAATTGCGTTAATTTATCCTTCATTTTTTACCACCTATACTAAAAAATAAAAAATCATCAGTTCTCGTCTGATGATTTGAATTAAGTCATATATTAAATTATACCCCCTAAATATTTACAAGGAAAGGCAAAATTCGACTTTGGGAAAAGTATGCAAAGAAGTGAAGAAGTTGCTTGTGAGTTTAGGTCAAAAACCGCAAGAAGTGTACTCGCGGTTTATTTACAGAGATGAAAACCCTAAGTTCGACTAATTACTGTTCTACGACTATTGATTGTTTTTTAATAAATCCCGGATTTCTGTTAAGAGTTCCGTATTTTTATCAGTAGGTGCTGGCTTGTTGTCTTTCTCTGTTTCTTTCCTTTTGACATATTTGTTCATGACTCTGACAAAGAGGAAGATCGAAAAGGCAACAATCAGAAAGTCGACCACATTTTGTAAAAATTGACCATATTTAAGCTCTGCTTCCCCTATTTTGACCGTCAGATTTGTAAAATCAACTCCACCCATTAAAAGACCAACTAGTGGCATAATCATGTCATCAACAAGGGAAGAAACAATTTTCCCAAACGCAGCCCCAATTACAACCCCAACAGCCAGGTCCAGGACATTACCTTTCATCGCAAATTTCTTGAATTCATTCCACATACCTTTGTCAACCCTTTCTTTTTAGATAGAGGTGATTATACTATGAAGGTGATGTGAAAACCAAATTTGGTAAAAAATGTGGACTAATATGGGTGCTAAATTAGCATTTTGTTTAAATGAATAACGTATATAGTTATTTAAATATACACATAATAATATTATGTAAACTATGAACTCGTAAAGAAAGTAGAAAACCAACAGTTTTCCTACTTTCTTATGTTAAGTTCTTATGTGATCCATCACAGTTAGGCATTCTTTTCGAAAGACCACATGTGCAATCAGTTAATCCCTTACCAATCAGAATTCGCTCAATACATTTCATAATCCTTGATTCTCTAGTTTTCGATTGTTTTGGTTGAGAGAAATGAAGAATATACGCTCTTTGTCGTCCTGGTGTTAATGCTTCAAAAGCCATTTTCAAGGCAGGCAGTTCATCAAATTTTTGATGAAGCTCTTCCGGTATAGTAAACTCTGAATGCTCCTTAGCCTTCACTTCTAAACCCGCTTTTTCAACCTCGATAGCTTCCTTGATATAAACTTTCAAAATAGATTCCATTTCAACAATTTCTTGTAGATTTGTGAACCGAATTTGGCGAGCTGACTGGACATTCTCCGTTTGTTGAATGAGTATTTTCTGCGGATCCTTAAGCAAAGCACCTTTATGAAACAGAAGTGCACAGTAGTCTTTAAATCCATGGATTAACACAATATTTTTGCCATTTAACGTGTAGCAAGGATGCTTCCACTTAAATTCTTCAGTTAACTCAGAGTCCTGAACGATTTCTCGTAGCTTCTCAAACTCTTCCTTCCACTTTTTCGCGGCAGTTAAAAATTCATCAACTTTTGGATTTAAATTTGTATTGTTCATTTAGGTATACCCCATTTTAATTTTTCGGTCAGTAAAACAGCTAGAATTTCTCACTTTTGAATTTATAACAACACTTCTATTATATCAAGAAAATAGATAAAATACGGTTGGGATCGCTCTTTTCCTGTAGTAACATAAAAAACGAGACTAAAGAATTAGCCTCGCAATTGTATTATGAATTTAAGTTATTAGAAGGATTTCCATCCGCATCAGTACGTACATAACCCCCACCCTCTTCTTCACTCAGATTGACGGAAGTATTCCCATCTCCATCTCTCCAATAACCATCAATCCATACCCCATCACGCCAATGACCCTCTACGTAATGAGGTTGAACATGGTGCGTTCCAGGCTGTTCTGATGTTTCTATTGAAGAAGCTCCTTCTGCCTGAGCCACATGAGGTTGGACTTGATGCACATTTGATGCTCCTTCTGTCCCTGAATTAGCGGAATTTTGATGATCGTTAACTTGTTCAGCACCATCTGCTCCATCAACTAAATCGATCACTCCAACAGCAAGTGTTCCAATCGCCACTGTTTTACCGATATCTCGTAATCCTTGCTTTACTTTTATGTCATCTCCTTCTTTCATTCCTTCATATGTAGATTTTCCACTATGATAGGTATTTTTAGCAGTTTGATAGACACCCTTTGCTGTTCTACCTATCGAATCCGCCATATCGTTTAATCCTTGATCCTTTTTCTGTTTATCTTCTTGAATCAAACCTGTTGCCGTATTCCAAGCACCATCTGCAACTTGCCCAACCGTATCACCAGCAAATTCGGAAGCTTTTTTAACCCCATCTCCCACTTCTTTAATAAACTTACTACCTGTTACATCTCCAACAACATTGACTGCCCCACCAATTACAGTTCCTGTTGCTTTACCAGCGAATTTACCAACATCTCTTAAAAATCCCATAAACGTGTTCCTCCTCTATCTTATGTAAGCGAAAAAAGACCCACCCAAATAGGTGGATCATACCGACGTATCATTCTCCATCTTTTTAGGCGACTCGGCTACCATATAATTATCTTGAATTAAAATATCTTGAATATGAGATAATTTAATCCTTCACTAACTCATCTTGTCAATTAGCTTTTTTATCGCACTTACTACCTCTTCAGGTTCGACATTTTGAATATAATGAGTACTGTTTTTAGCTATTACCAATTCTCCATCAGCAGATATTTCAAGAATTTCTCTCTGCATTTCATTCCATAGCTCTTGTGATTCGTTTGAGTAATGATCTTTCTTACCAGCTGAAAGAACAATTACTGGGACATTTAATTTTATTTTAGTATCTTTTAAGTGTTCTAGACTTTCCATAAATTCATCATAGTTGCCTTCATAAATGAATTGTTTGTTGTATGCTCTTTGAAACTCTTTTGACATCATTGGGAGAAATCTTTTTCTATAGTCTTCAGGTGTAGAGTCAATCAGGACAAGCCCGCAAACATCATTTTGATATTCAGTTGCAAATATTCGCATATTATTAACTCCACCGAACGAATGACCTACTAAAATGTATGGAGGTTCTATCTTAGCTTTTACAAGAAGCTGTTTCAATTCTTTTACCATATCACGGCTGGTTCTTGGATTCAAACTTCTTTCGCTTTTCCCGAGTCCAGCTCTATCATAAATTAACACACTACTAAGTTTTGAAATATCCCCAATTACAGAATCCCAAGCCTTTGAGAAATCTCCATATCCTGCGTCCATAATAATAGTTGGTTTTCCGGTAGTTTCACTCAATAATTTAGCATATAGTTTACAATCACTTACTTGCACAAACATCTCTTTACTCATTTATTAGGTTCCTCTCATTTTAACTAATTAATATTTTACAGCCAAATAGTTTCTAAATCTTTTTATAAAAAGTAAGGGTTGCTTTATCGTTTAACTTCTTGGTTATTCCTGTTTTTTTATAACCAATTTTTTCATACAAATAACAATTTCTTTCTTCCTCTAATAATGTGGCTAATTCCCAAGAAGTTGCATGGGGGAACATGTCTTCAATTAGTTTAATTGCCTTCTGTGCAATTCCTTTTCCTTGATAAGTAGGTAGAATGAACATTGGGCTAATCCAAAACTGTGTCTCCTCATTGGTAAAAATGCAAATAGCGCCTACAAGTTTATTATCAGCTAATATCTTATAAAAACCACCGTCAGATCTATTAATTCTTGATACTACTTTTTCAACACTTTCATTTGCTGGATTAGTTTCATAATCTTTATACTTATCCAACAATGGCATAAAGGCCTCAACTTGAATATCAAAAATTTCTTTGGCGTTATTGGCAGTAGCTTTTTCTAATATAACTTTCATTACAACACCAACTCTCTGAATTTTAATTATTATATATTATTCAATGCTTAACTAAAATTCACCTTTTAAGGAATACCTTAACCAATGAAAAAGGGCGACATCCTTATTCAAGGAGTGAGGATGGGTATTGAACTAACACTACACTAGTTTGATAAGGTTTTTAACCTCTTCCACGATTATTCTTTATCACTTTATAAATGAGAAAAAAGCTAAAATACTCAAAACAAAAAATATAATCATTTTAATAATAATTTGTTGTCCATCAAAGAAATCATCAAAAGGACTTCTCATTTCATATTCTGCTTCTCTATTTGCCTTTATATATTGACCATCCTATTCTCCAACTGCTATTGCTTAGTCTGTACTTATCTCTTTAATTGAATAGTATTTAGTGCCTCGCTTATAGGCATTAGAGAAGTTACTGGAATACTGTTCCATATCCGAATGCCTAGTGACATGTCCTATTTCATTATCAATTTCCGTTACATATTCATCACTTATCACATAAATATATCCATCCCAAACTACAAATGGATAAGCCCAAGATGTTGCTAATGTCTTACCTGGATAAAAGGAAATAAATAAAACAAATAAAACAGCAATAGATAATAAATGTTTACTTTTCACACAAGCCCCCTTTCTTAAATTTGACGGTTATATTTAATGTAAGTTTCAATTCAGGTTGAACAAAACTGCTCGATATTTAAGTGTAACGCTTCACAATCTCTTTTCCATTTCTAGCAATTCACATAAAAAAGACACGAATGTTACACATTCGCGCTTTTATTGTTGAAGAATAATATCAATAAAACAAACAATTATAACAAAATTTTAGTAAGAATAAACAAAAGAAAAGAATTTACTTTTTGGGCTGATCAAGTGCTTGGTAAGCTACCTGGTACTTTCCTCCATCAGCAACTTCTGAATGGTACAAGGCCTTAAGGGCATTGTTTTTTTCAAGTCCCATTTCTGCCTTCAGTTCTTTAAAGCGGGTATGCAGTTCTTTATTTTCCTTAATTAGTTGTTGCATTTGCGATTTTATGTACTTCAAAATATTTAGCTCCTTTCTGTATATCTGAGTTTAGCCTAATTTTAACTAGAAATAACCTGTTTAAAAAGATTCCTAAATTGCTCCCCGTCTTCTGCTGTAAATGGCTTTGGTCCCTTTGTTCGCTTTCCGCTTTTTCGAGCCATTGCACTTAAATAACGTGTTTGCAATAACTGGTCAATATTTTCATTTGTATAACTGAATCCTGTATGGTGGAGGACGATAATTCCTTTTGCTAAACCTAGCGAGGCAAGACCATAATCTTGCGTCACAATAATATCTCCTTTTTCTACCAACTTCATAATCCGATAATCTGCAGCATCTGCTCCAGAATCAACATAAATGGTTTCCACTCCTGTTGGCTGTTCTGCATTAGAAAAATGAGAAAAGCTTGTAACAAGGATAACCGGGATTTCTAAATTTCTTGCTTCAGAAATAATAATATCTTTCACCGGACAAGCATCTGCATCCACATAAATTTTCATTTTTCTTCCTCCTGTTAAGAAGTTTGACTTACTCTTTAACTAAATCTTTTTCAACTATGAAAGGGACTGGTGACTTTTATATAATAATATAAAGGATTTCTTCTGCTGTATTTTATCCTTATTATACTTTATAGGATTTTGTTGGCAATTGGTCGTCCCAAAAAAACGTCCAGAAAAAATAGGTCAGGTGGGGAATATGGGTAATAATAATCCGAAGAGAATGAAATCAATATAAAGAAAGCCTAAATAATGCTACTATTAAATAAAAGGGCAGTTATTTCTCTAGTATTAGTATGTATTTCATTAATTTTATCAGTCATAAGCTTGATAGGGATACCTATTCTATTGTAGGTTTTATTGTAAGTTATTTTAGTTTAAAGGAAACATATATAACAAGGCACAGAGGATACGGCTTTGCTATGACGGGTTTAATTTGTAATACATTAGCAATCATTTTACCTTTATTAATAACCCTAGTTTTCTTTCAACATTTTTTACATCATCTTCAGTTAATTTTTGTAATTTGTAATAATTTTGATTTGACCAAAAGTTTATATTATCAATCATGCTATATCATCCATTCAAATTTTTTTCTTTAGGTATATTATAATTATCACCGAATTGCTTTACATTCATTAGGTCCTATAATAAAACCAGCTAATAGTTGTC
>NZ_NUMC01000097.1:0-30427 GCF_002577655.1 Bacillus sp. AFS040349
TTCGCTTGTTAAACGGGATCTTTGTCCCAACCAGCCTGAAACATGATTATACAAGTAGGGAGTGAACAGTTTTGCGGACGGGATCATGTCCCACAAGCGCTTCGTTCTACTCCGACTACCGCTATAATAAAACTAAATAAAAAAAGTTCAACCAGTAAAACCTGGTTAAACTTATATTACGAACAAAGCGCTGTTCTTGAAAAAAGGGTTATAGTTTTTTTAAAAATACCTCAGGAAATGAGAAGCACACTTTGAAAAGGAAAAGGAAGTGTAAGTAGTTTCATTTATACTAAAGGAGTAGAATAGTTGAAAACCAATCAGAAAAAAGAGGATGAAAAATGGCATTGAATGACAGGGAAATGATGAATACTTCTTGAAAAAAAGTTGCAATACCTTTTTTAAGAGAACAAGGATTTAAAGGCTCATTACCTCACTTTAGAAGAAAGAATGAAACTAACATAGATTTAATTACTTTTCAATTTAACAAATGGGGAGGCTCATTTGTAGTTGAATTAGCGATTTGTACAATAGAAGGTATAGCAACACATTGGGGAGAGTACATTCCACCAAACAAAGTTACTGCCCATGATATAAACGAAAGATTTAGGTTAGGAGCCAAATCAATAGATGAAGACGGTATATGGTTTAATTTTGAAAATGCAAAATCAGTAGAAGATTTTGAGAAAGTTGCATCCATTGTTGTAGATTTATTAAATGTATCTGACCGTTCGTGGATTACCAAGTTCTTCAAGTAAATTGCTATCTTCAGCAATAGAAAGCGCTTTTAATGAATAAGGAAAAGCCTTATGTAAGTTAATGAATGATTGTTTAGAAGTGCTTGTAAAGTATTATCAATTCGTATTATCTTTTTCATGATGCCCTTCAGTTAATTTATGAACATAAAGTGGATAGTTTTATAGGAAATATTATAGACTTTTTTCTATATAGAGTGAGGCGATTACATGAAATATACTTGTCCTTGTTGTGGATATAAAACATTGGATGAAGAGCCAACAGATACATATGCAATTTGTAAAATATGCTTTTGGGAAGACGATGGTGTACAATTTCGAGATCCAGATTACCAGGGGGGAGCAAATGATGTTTCATTAAGGCAAGCACAAGAAAACTTTATTAAATTCGGTGCATGCTCAGAATTTTGTATTGATTCTGTTAGAAAACCAAGCCAGAATGATATAAAAGACCCTAATTGGAAACCTTTGTAGGAATTATTAGCACTCCAATGTTCGATCTTCCACAATAAAAGCGCTAGAGTAGAACATTAATGGACTGTAGCAGCAGTCTGTTTTTTATTTCATTATTTGTTATTGGGCAGGATAGTTTCAATTTAATGTTGAATCAATTTAGAAAAAGGAGTTGATTAATTTGGTAGGAGTATTAAAAAAACTTTATCTTCAATTTATAGCTTTGTTTTCAGTATTACTTTTATGTTCTTCAGCATTTGTTGATCCTCGGAGTTGGTGGAGTATACGTGAAATAACAGAGTTTAGTGCTGATGGTTTTTCATCACAATTTTCTTGGATAAAAATATCATGCTATGCCCTAATTGTTATAACTATAGTTGGTATACTAAACATACCTTTGGCAAAAAGAGCGTTTAAAACTATAATGAAACTTGGAGTGATAAAACTTCAATTGCTTTTAAATAATGTTAGAACTTTATTGAATTAATGAATTGAGAATGGGTGTTACTTATTTTTGTAAGATCCAAATTGAATGCTTTCTTTCTTCGACAATAAAAAGCGAGATTGTGAAACAACGTAGGTAGAATGATCAAACTTTTTTATAAAAACCAAACTTAAATCTGCTGGAGAAGAATCCATTTTGATCAATCTTTTTTCAAAATGGATTCTTTTTATTTATCGTAAAATATGGGTTTGCAAGGTATTTTTGATCAAACTTTATTTCAAAGCTACAGAAGGTATTGATTAAATTAAAATTGAAAACAGTATTTTGATTAACTAGATTATTTGTTGAAATGATTAATTTTAATCAAAAGCTGATATTAGGAAAAAGTTTTTCTTTATAATATGGGAATATTGACGTATAATTTAATGTAAATTGATAGAATCGTTAGGCGGAAGACGCATTTATCTCTTGGTATCAAGACTAAGAGATAGGTGCGTCTTTTTTTTGCTTAAGAAAGGAAGAGAAGATGGAATTTTTATCTGTTTATCCAAATTTAATTGAAATATTACTCCCTCCTCATAAAGGGGAGTGTGTCCTTTTATTTAGAAAGCAACTTGGATTAACTCAATCAGAATTAGCGGAAAGAGTAAATTTATCTAGAAGTGCGATTTCTAAAATGGAATCAGGAACGTCAGGTGTTAACGAAAAGGTATGGGAATACGTTACCAGGAATGTCTTTCAATCATTGCATAGTAATGAAAAGGTCTCATATATCGAATTTAGAGAAGTGTTAGAAAAAGTCTTTTTCTATAGTCAGAAAAAAGGTGTGAGTTAAAAGATGGATGTTATTATTGGCACTGGTAATGAACATTTAGATGCCATGATACAGGAGGATATAAAAAAATCTGGTATAGGTCATGTTGTTGCTATCGTTCCTACAAGAAGATCACTGGTGAAAAAAATAAATGAAGTATCTCCGGAAATGACTATTATAGGTGATGATTTATTAGGTGAAAGTAATAATCGTGGTGAGTCAGATGTTGAATGGGAAAATATTATAGAGGATATTAGGCGTTTTAGTTATAATTTGAGGATCGTTTTCTTCTGTGATCGATCTGAAGATGACTTATTTTTAGCAAAGCTAACCACTTTTAACATTACTGATATCTTTAACGAAGGTACATTTCCAAAAGATTATATCCAGCAGTTAAATCAAGAACCAAATTTCAAAAATATAATCCGCTTCAGGAATCAAGTTGAAAAAGCCACAGAAGATATGAAAAAAAAGAAAGTAGAAGAAGAGATAAAGGCTGCTGAAGAGATTATTGTTTCCGGTGTACGTCCGCAAGAAGGAAGAGTTGTTGAAAAGATTGTTCCGGTATATCAACAATTAATTGTACAACCTAAATTAATAGTGTTTGCTAGTGCGTTTGAGGGGGCTGGATCGTCCTCTATGGCTAAGTTATTTGCTGAACACCTTGCAACATTGAATCTTCATGTAGGTCTTGTAGAAAGCCCATATGCAGCTCCATATTGGTATGAAGCAATAGATGGAGAGGTTAGAGTAAAAGAAGATTGGAAAAGTTGGTTTTCAAGTATAGATAAAGACCAAGTTATTCGTAAGGGCAGCGATATAGAAGTTGAGAATGTTACGTATATCATAAAGGGACCTAACGACTTATTAGAAAAGTGGTCTTTATTAAAAACGGCTTATCTCATTGGATATGCACGTCAAATTCCTATAATCGTTTATGATATGTCTCATAATTTAACACATGAGCATGAAAGGGTTATCTTAAAGCAAGCAGACCATATATTCATTACTTCAACTTTTGATCCAGTGCGAGTGAATAGAAGCGTTGATGAGTATAGCGAGTTTAGAAAACAAATACCCCCTGAAAAGATTTCAATGATTTTAAACTACTCAACAAAAGACCTGCGTACAAAGTATGAAGATAAACTAAGGGATTCATTTTCAATTAATGGAGACGTCTACCATATACCATATGTTCATGAAATGACGACAGCTTTAATAAAAGGATGTTCCACATGGGAGCATATACCCGAAGATGATGAGTTTAAAAATGAACTAAAAAGCACGATGGCAATTCTTACAGAAAAAGTAGTAGGGAAAGAACTGCTTAGTAAATTATTACCAGAATCAAAGAGGAAGCGTTGGTCCTTTTTTAGTAAGAAATAGAGTGAAAATATATTAGAGGAAATATGCAAAAAAGAACTTATAAACATTGGTCTATAGGAGAACAAGAGCAACTTATTGAATTAATACAATATAGATTAAAGTATCACGAGATTGAATGGAGAAAGTTCAGTTTATTAGCTATTATCACACTTTATCTTCTTTATATATCTTTTTCATTTACCGCAATTGATTGAAATTTTGGTGGTATTGAAAGAGGTTTAAATAATTAATATTTTCTAAGCCGTAGTAAAATCCTAAATAAGAATAAAAAATCAATATCTCTCATGATGTGAACAAAGAACCTCAAAAATATTTAAGAAATACCCTAAAAAGGTTAATCTATCAACATTGTATAAAATAATGCATAATCTATAAAAGTAACAAAGAGCCAACCCCTTGATATCATTGAGTTTGGCTCTTTTACTCGCTTCGTATTGTTGATGTTATGGTAACTAAAGATGTATATGATATACTCTTAGTTTTAATTTTCAACCAAATTGATTATATCTTTATATTTTGCTTTTGCTTCCTTAATTAGTTTTTTAACACTTTTATCATTACCATTAAATTCTAATTCATCTGTTTCTAATGGAGCCTTACCATATACAGCACCTACAGGGATAAATGTTCCAGGATCAGAACTACTTTCATCCATAAATAATATATAATGTTTACCTTTTTCCATAAGTTCATATCCATCTAAAGAATAATTAACCTTTTTTTTGCCATCACCAATAGTATCACTAGCAGCATTTTCTAATACAGAAATCACATCATTTTTAATAACTTCTTGACCAGAAGTATTTTTAATAACCTTCTTAACTTGAAAATTTGATATTGTATAGCCACCCATAATACCTTCATATCCATCTTCACCTACTACACCATCTTCTAGTATGGTAGGTTCCTCTTTATTTAATTTCTTCCCTATAACAATTAAAGTGGATTTATGCTCCATAGCTTCAACACTTTCAAACCCTTCATGTTTTCCGTGACCATAAAAAGACTGTTCAGTAACAGGTTCGTTATCTTTGTAAATATAAATACCACCAAAAAAGATTAGTGAAACTAAAATCGTTTTAATTAGAATCCCTTTGTATTTCATTTGAAAATTCCCCTCCTTAATATCTCGCTCGAATGCCAGACCAATCATCTGATACAGGATAAATACTATCTAGCCATTCTGGCCCCGATACCATAATTGAAGGAACATCATCTTCATGAGCTAAACCCAATGAATGTCCAACCTCATGTGCTGCCGTTTCTTTTTCTCGATCATCAGATAAAGGACCAAAATCAGCCCAGAAAGTTATGTTTGAATAATCACTAGTACTACAACGACATTCACTGACTTCTGTAGCATAGTCATTTGTATCAGTTGATGAATATTCGAACCTTATCGTAGCTTGTGATTTTGTGTATTTTTGACCATAAATCACAATCTCAGGTGCTGGATCCCAAGCAAAAACTCCATATCTAGCATCGGTATTCCATGATCCCACCGAAGAACCAATATAATAAGTTATTCCTTTAGGGTTAGGCACTTTATTTCCTAAAAATCCATATGCTTGTGCAGATATTGTAGTAAGTAAACACACAATAACCAATAAACTTGAGAAAACAAATTTCTTTTTCATAATATCCTCCTATTCTTAAATATCTGGTTAACTAATTTCTACAAAAAATGTTAAATTCCTCCTATTCTTCAAAATATTCAATCTATTAAGTTATTTGCCTTTATGGCATAACCAAAAATTAATAAAATTAATGCTGCAAAACAAAGAGCGAATTACTGTGTGTAACATAGAGAGTGAGAAGGGACAAGTTCTAAAAAGTCGGTTAAACCATTGGTATATATGTTTTTTTTGGTTACACACCTAAGTTTTATGAATAAAACCACCATACAAACTGGTTTTGGTTGCCTTAATGGCAACCTTTTAGTCTTTAAGACATTAACGAAAAATTATGAAATACAGGGTTGCAAAACCAAAGGGCGAATTGCTATTAAATAATAGTGATAATAGAGAGGGTTTTTAAAAAGTGACTTGAAGAGTTGATATGACTAGGTTTGTTAAGGTTTTTAGGGTGTCACCTTTTTAAATAAATACAAATAAAAAAAGACCGTATCATTTTACAGATACGATCTAAAATCTTTATTAAAAAAACTTTGCAGGTAAACTTACCTTTTTACCATTTTAATCTTTAAGATTTTTTAAAGAGTGTTGAATTAATCTCATAGTAAGTTAGTATTACATGTATATAGTAGGTTATGAAGAAGATATACTTACACTTTGAACAAAAATAGTTAAAGAGTGTTGGCTTTTAGTAGTTAAATAACTTATTTGATCTAATAAAAAAAAGTAGTATAATAACCATATATTTATTTCTTATTGCTCAGATAGAGCCTTGCATTGAAGTTTTAAGCCCTATGGGTAGTATTTTCTCTTAGAGGAAGTCTGCCCCTAGGGCTTTTTTGCGTTGTCATAAGGAATAAATCTTAGTTTTGTAGGGCGCTCACCTATTAAATTTTATTACACATTTTAGGAGGGATTTAAGTGAGCATAAAAATTAATCATTTAAAGGGTTTTTTACAAGTATTAGAAAGGGCAAAAGCTGTTGCGTCTGATAAGAATGACGACATCAAATCTGGTGTATTAATTCAAGCTAAGGGAACATCTTTATCTATTAGAGGTATGGACGAAAATATTAGTTTAGAGATTCAATCAAATGAACTAACAGGAGCAACCAAAGAAACATCTTTTTTGGTTCCGGCCTCGTTTTTTCAAGAATTGATGAAGAATTTACCTAAAGGTGATGTGAAATTAGTAAAAAAGGAATCGAAAAATGAAGTAAACATAGTAGTGGGGAAATCTCAGTTTAACATAGCAACTATGAATGGTGAAGATTACCCTGTAGTCGACGTGCTTCAAGAGGGTAATTCCTTTAAAATTGACGGTACTCTTTTTTCAGAAGGTCTCTCAGCTGTTAAACACGCAACATCAGAAAATGAAACAAGACCAATCCTAACAGGGGTACATATTGTTTCAAATGGTCAGTATTTAACTCTAATTGCAACAGATAGTCATAGGTTAGCTGCTAAAGCAGTTCCTTTACTTCAGGAAGCTACAGAATTGAAAAATACCGTCTTACCTAAAAAGTCGATTGATGAACTTATTCAAATTCTATCAAACGTCAAAGAATGCGAAATGATCATTCACGAAAATAGGATGACCATAAAGACAGATAATCTTACTTTTACCACAAGGCTTTTGGAGGGGAGCTATCCAGACATTACTAAGCTAATTCCTAATGATTTTGAATGCCAGTCTAAGGTTAATAGGGAAGAGCTTATAAGAGCTTGTGATAGAGCAAAAATTTCCTTGAAGCCAGATAAAAAGAAAGTGGCGAAATTTCACTTTAAAAACTCTGAATTACCTGCATTAGATCTTATCTTTACAACTAGTATCTCTTCAGGAAAAGAGGAATTATTTTTAGCTGATTTAGAGGGAGAAATTACAATAAATCTTGATGTAGTTTACCTTAAGGATTCATTACAAAGTCTTACTACGAGGGATGTACTAATTCAGTTTGCTGGAGTAATGAAACCCGTACTCATTAAGCCTGTCAGTGAAGATGCTGCACAATTTGCGCTTGTGTTACCAGTCCGTTAGGAAGAATTAAATACACTTACAAATCATCACGAGACTGTCGTGATTTTTTTATTGCACATTTTAGGAGGATGAACAATGAAAAGCCCATATTTAACAAGAACTCAAGAGGTCATAGCAATGAGTAGGTTAAAACGAAAGGTTGAAGCTTATAAGCGGATCTATTCAAGTAACTATGATGTGAAAGTTTCAATTAAAGATTTGAAGGCATTAGCAATTCGTTAATAAGTGTTAATTACAAAAAAATAGAAGTCATAAGAGAACTATTACTAATATGTAGTAGTTCTCTCTTAAATAAGAGGAGGAAAATATAATGTCAGAAAAAATGGTAGCAAATTTAATTCCAACAGCAGCAAAACTTTTAGATTTAGGTGTTTTCAATAAAGTGGCCGTTAGGGATGTTGACATTAAAGAAGAATTTGGAGATACACATTCGGGTGATGCAGTAGAAGTTTTGACTTTTTACAGAACTGTTAGACGCACTAGTAAAAAGAAAAGAAGGTCAATCACATATGCCTTGCATATCTTTTTAAAAGGTAATACTAACAAGGTAGAAGCTTCTGCCTTTGTTAGAACTTATCGCTCTAAAGGGAATGTAACTATGGGGCATCGATGGTCTGCTGTTTTTCAAGGATATCGTGATATTGATGTTTCTACAAATGATCTATTTAGGTTAGTGTCACAGGAGAGTATTTCCTTTGATGGATTATCTGTTTTCATTTCAGAGGCAATAAAAAAATCTCAGGAGATATTTAAAATTACGCCTAAAAAAGACATCAATAAACAATTCTATGAGACAATTCATTACTTAACTGATCTATATAATCATGAAAATGCTATTGTAGATTTGATGTCCGTTCATTTATCTAGCACAACATTATCTTTCTCAATCATCTGTGAGACTGGTTGGGGTAGTGATTATCATTTCAATGTCACAAAAGATGGTAAATATGCAGTAATGACAATGGAAGTCGATCCAAGAGAAGTGGGGGATGAGGTATCGCCGACTTTCCAAGCGAAAGAAGAGATTAAATCTTCTGATTCAGGAAGTACCTATGAAGCCTTTAATAAACTATTTAAAGCATACGGAATACTAAATTTATAACTACGAAAAATGAAGGTCAAATAAAAACAATATAACGTAGGAGGGGACTGTTCCCTTGCTAAACATTTTAGCAGGGGGACACCCCTTTTTATGTTTAGCAGTGGGACAATTCGCATGAGTGATATTTTTGAAGAGATTAAAGAACATATGAAAAAGGTTTATTTAATGGAAGATGTTCCGCTAGCATTGGCTTATTCAGGAGGTAAGGATTCAACCTTATTATTGCTACTGTTATGGGAAATGCTCTTGTCTTTACCTGTTTATCAAAGAAAAAAGAAGGTGCACTTAATAACTTCTGATACAGGCGTGGAAACACCTGATATGACTGAGTATCTCCATAATGCG
This sequence comes from Bacillus sp. AFS040349, assembly GCF_002577655.1. Lineage (NCBI taxonomy): Bacteria > Bacillati > Bacillota > Bacilli > Caryophanales > Bacillaceae > Bacillus > Bacillus sp. AFS040349. The sequence goes on from NZ_NUMC01000097.1 coordinate 8,969, forward strand.
ATTGATAGCATACAAAGATCTGCTGATGAACAACGGATACCAGTTGAGACAACAATTGTAAAACCAAGTCTTAAACAGTCCTTTTGGTTCAAAGTACTTGGAAGAGGAACTCTTATTTCAACACCTAATACACGTCACCGTTGGTGTACAGCGTCTTTAAAAATCTACCCATCACAATATAAACTAAAAGAACTTTTATCACAAGCTCCAATTAGGATAGGAGACCAAGCGAAGCATCAACTTATTCTTATGCTTGGTACCAGAAATGAAGAAAGTGCTAGGAGAAGGGCTTCAATAGCCAAGTGGGAATTAAGTGAAGAATCTTATTTTAGTGGTCATAGTGATTTTGATGAAATCCTTTGTTATGGCCCTTTGAAATTTATTTCCTCTGATTTTCTCTGGTATAAACTTATGGATTATACTGTTTTTCCCTTTGGAGTAAAGTTAAGTGATCTAACACTACAATATGGTGAATCTATTATGGAGTGTGGTATGAAAACAAGTAGTGATCAAGGCAACGCTTGTGGTGCTGCTGGAAGCAGAGCAGGATGCTGGACTTGCGGAATGCTGAGTGGGAATGATCCGATGCTTGTTCGCCATATTGAAGAAGGGAAAACCAAATACCAGTATCTATTGGAATGGAAAAACCTTATGTTACGAATGCGGAATGATATCCGATTTCGAGAGGTATTACCTAGACAACTCTTTAAAAAGAAATTAAACGTTTTAAAGTTGGAAAGAGAATCATCGAATTATCTTAGTTTCTTTGAAGAAGGCGATTTAAGTCTTAGACACAGGTATGAATCATTTAAACGTGCAAGTTATGAGGAATATCTACCAGGTGCTATGACTGTTATGGGAAGACGAATTTTGTTGGAATACCTCCTATTTATCCAAGAGGAAACGGGCTATTCTTTAATTCAAGAGGATGAAATAGATGCTATATTAAACTGCTGGGTAGAAGTTGATGGGATTTCTATTAAAAGGGATGAATTAAATCCTAGAGAATTTGATTATGATGGAGAATTAATTTTCCTTCCTAATAAAACGATTAACCAAAAATTAACGAAGAATCCTCACCCAGTTTTTTATATTACAGTAGAGTTAAATATGAGCGAAGATAAATTATTTGAATTTCTTAAAGAACGACAACAAGCTACTGGGAAATCATACTTTTTCTTCCCATCTTCTCTTGATTTTAAGAAAAGACAAGCTGTTTGGAATAGAGCTAGCTTTGTAGTTTGTAATAGAGGGATTGATAATGATTTACAAGCCGCTGAAGAGGTATATAAATGGCTTGGCTGGTCTTATGGTTCATTTACAGATAGGACACATAAGGCTGCTATAAACCATCTCATGCTTAGTGCTATAGGTGAAGCATTAGGTAAGCAAGAGCAAAGTTACGGGTTTATATCTGGCGAAGATTTACCAGAACACCAAGAAGGAGTATTTTCTATTGTTAACTTTGAGTGATTTACATTTAAAGAAAAATTTGGTATTACTTATTGGAGGTGTTGTGATAGATGTCGGAGAAACTTAATTATCATGGATTTTTACATAACCTTGCCCCTAAAATGGACAAGGTTCTAGATATATTTCGTACTGAATCAACAAAAGATGATATAAAGTCTAATTGGTTCGGAGATTTGGTACTATTAATCATAAAGGATTTGAAAAAATTTTATAAGCCAGTTACAACGGTTGGTAAGATGAAAATAGCAAACTTAACTGGACTTCCAATAATAGGTGGAGCTGTTGCCAGTGTTATCACATGGTTTGCGGAATTGCATTGGGTGTTGATAGCTGGAATAACTTTTCTAGTCTTTGTGGCCATCTTTCTTTGCCTAATTCCTTTTTATAAGGATAAAATGCTTAATATCTACCATCCTTATTTTAATTTACAGGCTTATAAAAAATATAGACCAATTGAATATGAATTGTTAAATCATACTGTGTATGATAAACACTTTTCATATAGCGGATTGGCAGCCTATGTTACTGGTGTTCTAACAAAACAAGACGAAGATTCTAAGATTGTTCAGGCTATTACTACACAATATAATAAACAAGAGGAAAATCTGAAAAATGAAATACTAGAATTGCGAAACAGAGAACAGTCAGCAATGGATGAGTACCGTGACACAATTAAAGAGCTTGATTTAGAAATAGAAGTCTATGAGTCAACGGTTAGTTATTTGGTTCATTTAATAGATCATATTCAAAAGATTTTACTTAGAATATCGTCTGATGATTTTGATTATCCAGATTTAGCGATCATATCTGACTTTACACTTTATGAATACCAAGAAGGAATGAAGCTAAAAAAGATAGCTGATGTAGGAACAACAGCGGAATTTCCGAAATATATTGATTTGGAGAGAGAAATGCACCATCCAAAAATACAGTCTATTATAGATGTTTTTAACAGTAATACATCGGACATGTATCATAATCAACCAGAAGATGGTTATGAAGTTGTTTCATACAAGATGAAAATGGGAAAAGAAAGAAATAATACTATTTGGATAATTTCTTTACAGATTAACAAGTCAGTTAATGAAAGAGGTCTTCTATTATCTGTTTCAAATGATATAGTAGATAAAAGAGTTATTTACAAGATTCTTCTTGGTTTAAGTCGTATTCTATATGATAAAATTGAGAGAGAAGAGAAGAAAGGGGCTGGATCTAATGTCACTTCAAAAATCTAGTACGGAAAAATTAGGTGCTCGTTCTCAAGTGGTTCCAATAAGGTCCCAAGCGGAAATAATTGCAGAACGTAGAAGAGCAAGAAGAGCAAGAATTAATCTAGCAGATTCAAGAGCGCGAAGTATTCTGAATGGTACTGCAGATATTCCTGCAAGCATTACAATTAAAGATCCAAAAAATGAATTTGATTTATATAGAGAAGATATAAATAAAGCTATTTCAGAAGTAGCTGCTATAAAAGAATAATAAAAGCCCCTTAATGGATGATCAATTTGTACTGCACCCCAAAAGTTAGAGTAAGAATCTAACTTTGGGGTGTTTTTATTTATGTCTAAATATGATGAGCAATTTAAGTTTATGGTAGTAAGAGAATATCAAGAAGGACAACTTGGATTTAAGCTGCTAGCCAAAAAATATGGTATTAAATCACATAAGCAAATTATTAATTGGGTTAAAAATTACGAGAAGTTTGGACCTGAAGGGTTAATGAGGAAAAAACAGAAAAAAATTTATTCTGTTCAATTCAAGCTAGATGTATTAAGCTTTATGAAAAGTACAGGATCTTCAGTAGTTGAAACAGCCCTTGAATTTGGGCTTACAAACCCTCCTATGATATCAGCGTGGAAGAAAGCTTTTTTGGAGGGTGGTGCTGATTTTCTGGATAAACAGAAAGGACGACCACCTATGTCTGATAAAGCTATAAATCGAGGAAGTAAAAAAGTAGTTGAAGATAAAGCAATGACCTACGAACAAAAATTGGAGAGAGAAAATGAGCTTCTCCGGTTAGAGGTAGAATACTTAAAAAAGTTACAAGCTTTTCAGGTGAACCCGGAAGGTTATCTCGAAAAGCACAGGCAGCATTATCGTTCGAACTCAAAGAAAAGTTCAAACTAAAAGATGTTCTACAAATAGTGGGAATTCCCGAATCTTCCTACCATTATCACGTGAAAATGATGAAGAAGGAGAATCCGAATCAGGAGCTTGAAGAACGTATTCAAGCTATGTTTGAGGAACATAAGGGCAACTATGGATATCGTCGTATTTGTTTGGACTTAAAGCAACGTGGTTTGATAGTTAATCATAAAAAGGTTCAACGCATCATGAATAAGCTCGGACTCAAATGCGATAAGTTCAGAAGAAAAACACGAAAGTATAGTTCTTACAAAGGAACGATTGGAACAATTGCCAAGAACCGTATCAAAAGACGTTTTCACACAAATTTGTATCATCAAAAACTAGCAACAGATATAACAGAGTTCAAGTGCTCAGATGGTGAAAAACTATATTTCAACCCAATTATGGATATGTTCAACAGTGAGATTCTTTCGTATGGGATAAGTAAGCGCCCAACCTTAGAATTGGCTCTAAAACCTCTCGAGGAAGCCTTAGAAATTGTAAAAGAATCTAAGTACAGAACCACCATTCATTCTGATCAAGGTTGGCATTATCAACATAATAAATGGATAAAAACACTAAAGAAACATAAGGTGTTCCAAAGTATGTCAAGAAAGGGAAACTGTTTAGACAATTCACCTATTGAGAACTTTTTCGGATTACTTAAACAGGAAATGTACTACGGAGAAGCACTCTGTTCATTTGAGGAATTAAAAAAGAAAATCGAAGAGTATATCATTTATTATAATAACAAGCGAATAAAGCAAAAATTGGCAGGCAGGAGTCCGGTTCAATACCGTATCCACACCAGCCAATTAGCTGCTTAATATAAAACTCTAACTTTTAGGGGTCACCACAATTAAGGGGCTTTTTTGTATTTAATTAACTAGATATGTATTAATACTAGATTCTCCTGGACATACTTGCTACTACTAAAGAAGAACAAAGGGAGAGATTATCTTGAGCGATAAAAAAATAATTAATATGAATTCAAAATCTAGACCGTTAAAAGGTAAGAATCAGGATGAGTTGATAGCTGAAAGGAGGAGAAAAAGAAAAGAAAAATTAGCTCCATTATTTAAGAAAAGATAAATGTTGTCATGGGATTAGGGAGTAAAGTTTATTTTTTTGAAACATTAAATAATGAGGGGAGACATAATTACACTACTAGTTTCTACTATCCCTTTAGTTGAGCTATCTATAGGGCTTGTCACGAAAAATCCATAACAGATAATTTTAATACTGAGATTGACCAAACGGAGGGACATATTTTGTGAATTTACGAAACTACAAAAACTGTTTCGACTGAAGATGGACATTAACTGTATAAGCTAATATAATCCTATACTTTACAAAAATATAACAAACGAAATGGTAAAGATAATACACTAGTTGATATTTTCCTGAATAACACCTTGTATATAAAGTTTAATTTACGAGAATTTTCATGAATAACTAAAAATCTTAAGAATTTCACCACTTCTAACAAAGGGTAATAAAAAGAGAAATATTAATAAATTAAATATAACTAATCCTTTTAAAAAGAACATTATCATTTATTAGATATGAAATAAAAAGCCATGTAATTACGTGGCTTTTTCCTCTTTTTAGATTTATACTTTTAACACTATGTAATCACCACTTTTCATTTTTACAACATCAGCCTTCATAGCCTTTGCTACATCTTGTACCATCTCTTTTTGTTGTTCCTCATTTTCTGCTAATAATGAGAGCTGCTTTTCTCCCAATACTCGTTGTTTTGGAACATAGCAGCTGTATTTTCAGAACCTAAGAGGTTTGAACATAGATACCATCAACAAAAAGTTTATAGTCTTTCACTTCAACCTTCCCATCGTCCACATCAGCAATATCTCCAATTATATTACCCTTTGAGAATCGTTTTAAGATGAGCAATACGATAAACCAACTATAGAACCTGACAAGTTTACATCACTGTTTACAATTTGGATTGTAAGTGTAAGTGAAATGTAGTTTCTTGCTTCGAAGGTTTTAGCAATTCCATCAATATAAGCATCTCCATGGTAGGAATATTCTTATTTTCAAATCCTTAAGGATTTCTCTTTCAGATTTTCTTACGTTTCTATATTGTTGAATAGCAAGTGTTAGGAAGGTAACAGCAACAAATTTTTTGTTCATCAATGCTGGGATCGCAACAGCCCCTGATGCAGAGGCAACAAAGCCTGTGAGCAAATGAATGAGATACCCATATGGATAGCTTGGGTACTGCCTGAAATCCCCTTTGATTGTTAAAATGCGAACAATCATTCCTGTGATTACCGCAGTAAGTATCATCAAAATATGTATTGAAATTTATTTTGAATCACCAACTTTATTTTATTATTCTTAATACAAAAGATGACCCGCGTCTATTTTCTTAATATTTAGGTATTGATATGTTTGTTATCTGTACATGTATGTTGAATTAATAATTTGTATTCTGTAAAAATACTTGATATTTCTAGTTAGAATAGTTTCATCAACTTTATAAAAATGAAGTTATGAAAAAATCAACTATATGTCTCATATTTTTATTGTCAGTTTGTTCAATACAATGCAATGAATAACAAAGAAGAAACACACGTAAATTATTAAGTACAAATCACTAACAATCTCTAAGATTAGAACTGTGAAATATTTAACTTTCTAAAAGGTAAAACTGAAAATACGTAAGTTTGGTACATTGTGGCTATTAATATATTGGGATGTTATGATAGATTTGTGAATAAAAATAAGGTGAATGTTCAGGTGTGTTGGATATCATAGAAGAAAATGCGGGGTTGGTTAGAAATTGCTACAAGATGGGGAAACTAAATGAAATTCGAGAATCGTAGATAGATAATATCTATTAAGAAAGATAAAGTTATTCACCCACTTCAAATTTAAAAACACAATATTATGATTAATGAATATAAAATTATTAGATGCTGTAACTATTGCTAACTTTTGTTAGTTATTTCATATTTGGTAAAGATGGCATCTGTTCATACACATTAGGTTAAAAAAGACCGCGTTCAGTATTGATCGTTTTTTTAAAAAAATAAAGTAGCTATTGATGTAAAATTACTAGTTGGCTCTGCAACTTACTTTTGGCTTCAAAATAGTTTTTCCATAAATTATACATTATTTTCAATAACCTTAATATATAACAATTCTATAAAATAGTTAGGTGTATACAACATTTCTTTCCTCTTAATATGGTATAAGATGAATTGAGGTTTATGGATGATGGTATAAGGATCAGTACTTCGCACTACAGGAATATGCAAAAGGCTTTAAGAGCTAAAAAATATTTGTAACTATTGTGCAGAGTTTATGATAATAATTCATATATATATATTAATAGAAAAAGTCTCTATGTAAAATCGATAGAGACTTTTCTAATAGTAAAAATAAAACTTCTAAAAATAAATACTTTTACATATAAATAATGCTAGGGAGGGAAACAAGTTGCTTAAAAGAGGACGTTCAAATTCAACTTTTTTAGTCATTAATAGTGTAGCCATTTTCGTATTAACAAGTGTTATCGTTATCACTGTTATAAGATATCCTAGTCCCGCGATAAGTAAGTTAATAGAAGATTTAGATGCCAATGAGTTTTTTATTCATTTTTTACGGTCAGAAAATCACTATTTTTATAGTGAAAATTCTACTAATAGTGATTTTTCATTATCTGAAACGGCGTTTACACTTGCTACAAATATAAAAATGGCCGATGTACGGACTTTATTAGGGAGGGAGTTACCAGGTTTTGCAAATTATGATACGGAAATAGTAGTTGCTGGAGAAGGTACAGATTATACTAACCTTCCTTTTGAATCCCCACCACCACTAGAAGTACTCCTCAAAGATAGAGAAATTGCCCATGAAAGGTTGGAAAGGATTGAGGAGGCTGAACAAACAGAAAATTCCAATTCAGTAAAAGAGTTGGCTCCTGCAAAAACTACTAATGGTAAAGAGGTAGTATATATCTATCAGTCCCATAGCTGGGAGGCATTTGCTCCTTTATTAAAAGGAGTAGATGACCCAGATGAAGCTGTTAGTAATAATGCAAAAGTAAATGTTATTGCAGTAGGCAGTAGGTTGAAGGAAGAACTAACGAATAGAGGAATAGGGGTAAGACATGATCAAACGAATGTAACGAACGCGTTGCAACAAAGAAATTGGGATTACAATGATTCCTACACATACTCTAGAGAACTTGTTCAAGAAGCATTGGCTGGAAATAATGATTTAAATTATTTAATCGATATACACAGAGATTCGCAGTCGAGAGAGATTACGACGACAACAATCAATGGTAAACCTTTTGCAAGGTTGTTCTTTGTTGTTGGAAAAGAACATAAAAATTATGAGGAAAATTTAAATCTCGCAAAAGAAATTCACTCACTTCTTGAAGAAAAATATCCAGGAATTAGTAGGGGGGTATTTGTAAAGGGGAAAAGCCAGGGCAATGGAGTTTATAATCAAGACTTAACTGATAGGGCTTTGTTGCTAGAGTTTGGGGGAGTTGAGAATGATTTACCTGAACTGTATAACTCTATTGAAGCATTTGCTGAGGTGTTTAGTGAATATTACTGGAAGGATGCTGAAGATATCTAATGAGTATTATTAGGAGCTACCACTACTGGTTGATTTGGACATTTCTCTCTTTTGGGTTATCTTATTTATTTTTTAAAATAAATATAGTTTCAGTATCGGTGTTGTTAGCAGGTTTTATATGCAGTTGTATAGCGATATATATAGAAGAACTTAGATAATAGAGTAAAACAGGTAATGACAAAAAATGTAATTACCTGTTTTTTGGTTTTTACACTGTGGAATGATTAACTATTAGAGGGATTAGAGTATATGAAAAGACGTTGACTTTAGGACTTGGCGATAAGCCAAGTTTTTTTAAATTCGTTTTTTAATTTAGTTTCTACATAGTTTCTACAAATTTTCTTACTAAAATAGTATAGTTATTAAATGAATATTTCTGCGGCAATAAAAATTATATATCTAGAAATTGGTAATATAATTAAATGACAAGTAGGTGCAACATGAAAAAGCTTTTTAATATCACTCTTTTAGTATTGGGTTTAAACATTTTACTTCCAATTAAGACGTTTAGTAGTATACATTCTGAAAAAACAGTTGATATTCAAAGTGAAGCAGCTATATTAATTGAACAAAATTCAGGTGAGATTTTGTTTCAAAAAAATGCCCAAACAAAAATGTTTCCAGCGAGCTTAACCAAAATTGCTACAGGAATATATGCTATTGATCATGCTGACTTGAATGCTATGACTAAAGTGAGTAAGAATGCTACCGAAGCTGAAGGTACAAGGATTTATTTAGAAGAGGGGGAGAGTATTACGATTAAAAAGCTCATTCAAGGTTTACTGATTAATTCGGGAAATGACGCAGGAGTTGCTATAGCTGAGCATATTGACGGATCAATAGAATCGTTCTCGGAAAATTTTAATAATTACCTTTACAATGAAATAGGGGTTAGAAATACAAACTTTACAAATCCACATGGACTTTTTAATGAAAATCATGTAACAACAGCAGAGGATTTAGGAAGAATTACTCAGTATGCTATAAAAAATGATGTGTTTAGAGAAATATTTGGAATAAAAGAATTGGAATGGAAGGATCAGAAATGGGAGACTACACTGTTTAGTCACCATAAACTAATGAGAGAAAGACCTTATAATGGGGTTACGGGAGGTAAAACAGGGTATGTAGATCAATCGGGACATACACTTGTAACTACTGCTACTAGAGGAGATTTAGATCTAATTGCAGTTACATTATCAGCAACTTCCCAGCCGGTAGCATATAACGATACTATGGCTTTACTTGATTTTGGCTTTAATAATTTTAAAACAGTAACTGTTGCTAGAGGTGAAGAATTCACCTTAAACAATAGTAAATATCTGGCCCCAAAAAATTACTATTATACAGTTCGAAAAGAAGCAGAGACTAAGCTAGTAATAAACACAAATGGAAAACTGGAAATAAGAGATGAAAATAATGAATTATTAAACTTGTTGGAGTTGCAAAAAGTAAGAGAACAACCAAAAGAGACAGGGAGCCTATCTAAACTAGGTAAAACTCAGGAATTAGTGGATTCTAGATTAGAAAAACATCTGTCTAGGTTGACTGTAATTTCTGTTTTTATCTCTTTCATTATCATAGTCTTTTTTTATAATGAGATAAGAAAAATATAGACCGGAAATTAAAATTCAAAATCTATTAGAGCAGATTTTTATAAAAATAGGGGTGTGAAAATTGAAGAAGACCATTCTAATAGTTGATGATGAGTGGAATATGAGGAATCTGTTAAGCATCATTTTATCAAACGAGTATGATGTTATAGAAGCTAAAAATGGTGAAGAGGCATTAAGAATCATTAAGAAAACTGAACTAGATCTAATTATACTAGATCTAATGATGCCATTCATGAATGGGTGGGAAGTTTGTGCTGAAGTTAGAAAGTTTAATTCTATTCCAATCCTTATGCTAACTGCAAGAAATGAATTAAAGGATAGGATACATGGCCTTGATATTGGAGCAGATGATTATATAATAAAACCATTTGAACCTGAGGAATTGTTAGCCCGAATTAAGGCGGTATTAAGAAGAACAAATAATAAGTCAGAGTCGAATGATGAAGTGATGACTTTTGGTTCAAATTTATTAATAATAGATACTGAAAGTCGAAATGTTATTATTGAAGGTAAAACTATAGATCTAACTCCAAAAGAATTTACATTATTAAGTACATTAGCCTCTAATCCAAAACGAGTTTTTACTAGAGAGATCTTACTTGAAATTCTGTGGGGCGTAAATGATTCAAGAGATACGCGGACGGTTGACACTCATATAAAAAACATTCGTGTCAAAATTAAGGAAAATGGATCAAATTATGACCCCATTGCAACTGTTTGGGGAGTGGGGTATAGATTTAACGACATGGAAGAATTAGTATGAAACTTAACAGTATAACAGTTAAACTAGGCGGTACTATTTTAATCTTATTTTTAATAGTACTTTTCCCTTTAATATATACAATTGATCAATTATTTTCTTCGTACTTTTATAGTCAAAAGATGGAACAAATAGATTTTTTTGCGACAAAGTACTCTGAAACAATCACAGATGTTAATGATAAAGAGTCCTATCATATGTTTGAGATGATCTCTGAATTAAATAATGTAGATCTATTTATTTTTAATAATAAGGGTGTCATCTTAAATAGTACTGGTCTTCTTAACTTTAAAGAAGGAAAATCAGTTGGCGAAATAATAAAGAATCCAATTATGAATAAACAGCACCTAAGTATAGAGTATAATGACAGTAAAACTTCTCAAACTTATTTAATTTCCGGTGAACCCATACTTATTAACAATCGAGTAAGTGGCGGACTAATTGTTGTCTCAAATATGGAAAGTATAAATACATCAATTGCACATATGAGAAGTTGGCTAATGATATCAGTAATTGGTTCATTATTAATTGCGATTGGTTTTACCTTTTTTATATCTCGTAAACTTTCCGCACCCTTGTTGAAGATGGTTCATGCAACTCGAGAGATTGCTACAGGTCCGCTTAAAACAGGATTGTCAATTACTTCGAATGATGAAATTGGTACCCTTGCTAAAGCGATTAATGAGTTGGGAAGAGAACTTGAGGATTTTAGGTCAAATAGAAGAGAATTTTTTGCCAATATTTCTCATGAACTTCGCACCCCAATTTCTTATATTAAGGGTTATTCACATGTTTTGAAAAACTCTCTCTATCGTAACGAAGAGGAGAAGAAACAATACTTAGATATTATAAACGATGAAGCAACACGTCTAACTACCCTTATTAATGACCTGTTTGAGTTGTCAAAAATGGAGGAAGGAAGATTAGAACTAAATATAGAAGCTTTAGATATAACAAACATAGTTATTAGTTCAATAAATAAAGTTAATTTGAAAGCAAATGAGAAAAAAATTAAAATTATATCTGATTTACCTATAACAACTCCTTTATTTCACACAGATGGATATAGACTTGAACAAGTGCTCATTAATTTGCTTGAAAATGCAATAAGATATAGCGATGATGGAAGAGCAATAATGGTTAAAGTAACAAATGATCAAAACTACTTATATGTATCCATTGTTGACCAAGGGGTAGGAATTCCTGAGAACGACTTACCATATATATTCCAACGTTTTTACCGTGTTGAAAAATCTAGAACAAGAGTTGCAGGAGGAACGGGTTTAGGATTAGCTATTGTGAAAAATATCATTGACTTATTAAGTGGACATATTGAGGTTCAAAGTGTGTCAGGAGCAGGAACTACCTTTAAGATAACCTTTCCATTGAAAGAGTCGGGTGATGAGGATGAATAAATTATTAAATGTTATACCTGTAATTTTTATTCTTTTAGGTGTAATTTGTCTAACGGTTACAAGTTCAATATTTCATTCGCGGAATTCAATTCATACCTACATTGAATCATTTATTGGAATCTGTATATTTATGGTTGTCCCGTTTTTGATTATCGGGATTTTATATTTTTTAAGAAGGAAAAAGAAATGATTCTAATTAAAAGTTTGTATACATATAATGTGTACAAACTTTATTTGTTTTGGGAGGAATTAGGTTGTCAGTTTCCTTAATGATTATCGTATTATCAGCTTTCTTTTTTATAGCTACTCTTTTTTATATTAATTTGAATAGGAAGTTAATCCCTCAAATGCAGGGCATGATGTCTGCAATGGCAATTAGTATGATGGTTGGTATACTAGGAGGTACAATATTTGGATCACAGGTGCCTGATAATTTATTATTATCAACTGTGTTAGGAATACTTATTGGACTAATATCTGGTTTTTTAGTTGGTATTCCAATTAGCTTATTAGCAAGTTTGGATGGAATGCTTTCAGGGTTAATGGGTGGAATGATGGGCGCAATGCTTGGTGCAATGGTTATGGAAGAATATTTGAACCCACTATTACGAATTTTATTCTTATTATATGTTGTTTTGATTTTAACCGTTATTTATATGCTTGAAGTAGAAATGAGAACAAAAACACAAGGCTTCTTACAAAAGATCTTTCAGAATCCATTGTTACTTGCAGGGTCTTTATCGTTATTTTTCTTTGGAATGAATTTTGTTGATCCTACAGTAATGAAGACATCAGAGGGGCAGTTTACAATACTTCAAGATGATGCTCCTCAAAAAAATTCAGGTCAAGAAAATAAAAAGACTATCAATATTGTTGCAGATGAATTTAAGTATCTTCCTAACCAAATTAATGTGGAAAAGAATCAAATTATAACAATTAATTTCATTAATAATGGAAAGGTAGAGCATGATCTCCAAGTAAGCGGCTTAAATGCAGAAATCCTAAAAGTAGATTCTCATCAACATAATAAAAATGAAAGCATTCATGTACATGCTCAAGCTGGAGATCAATCAAAGGTTATGATTAGACCACTTGAGACAGGAGAATTCGAATTTTATTGTACAATTCCTGGCCATAGAGAGTCTGGAATGATAGGTACTCTTAAAATTATCTAATATAAAAAAATAAAAGAAGTGTATACACTTCTCAGCTTGTAGAAAAAGTGGGTGTTTTTCTCTACAGGCTTTTTTATTTTCTTTAAATGTTTTAATAAATAGTAGTAATTTTCTAGATAACCAAAGAGAAAGCCTCTTACACACCTAACTTAATCTAGCTAGGTGTGTGGCAATCTTTTTCATATTCTGGCAGGCCTGCGGTGAGAAGCACCTGCTCACTTGCATTCCTTAATCCCCGTAACCGGCAAGCGAAGCCCATGCAATTCTTTTGAATCTGCAAAGCTTCGCTCTACCTTTTCTTTTCTAAATTTATATAGTTCTTTCCCAGATGGGGAAAGGCGATTTAATCTAACTTTATCCTTAGGGTCTTCCCAAACATGTCGAGTTACTACTTTTTGTGTGAGAGTAGGGCACAAGTTGCACATTTCTTGGGATCAGATTTATATTCTCGATATCCTTCTCTTGTAGTTGTTCGGTAACTTATTTGGGCAAATATCTAGATCATTCTCTTTATCATATGTAAGTTTCCATTTAGGAAACAAACCTTCGGTTGGTTTAAGTCTTCTATGGCAATTACTCCAAATATGTTTCTATCCGATAATCCCTTACAAACAGCACTAGTTAAATATCCTGAATCCAAAGCTGAAGCTTCTACTTTAAAACCCAATTGCTCGATTTGGCGGACATGTCTTGATAAATAAGGAACAGAATCATGAGAATTTCCTAATGTAACATAGGCATCTTTTATAATGTTGAATTTAAAGTCTGTGGTACGATGATCTAGATAACAGAACATTTCCTGTGTGTTTTCCCTAAACATAAATCCATTTTCAGGATCGTTGAACTTACTCGTATTTCCTTGGTTTCCTCCACCTCCTCTCCTTTCTTTTAGGACTTTTTCCCATGATCTTTACGATCTTGTTCAATAGCTTTATTTAAGTCTTCAACATCTCTAGCCTCAACCTCAACAGTTTATCTGGTGAATATGTGTTTATTCGCATTAGCTGAACTCTTCCTCCTACCATACGATGTTCCATTGCCTGAAACACGATCTCATCAGAAATTTCTTGGGATATATTTGTTTCCGCAAATCGAGTTCTACGATTCCAGCTTATTGTAGAATGATGAGGAACTCGATTAGATAATTTCAACTAAAAACCATCTATAAGCAATATTCATTTTAATTTCTTCTTCTAATTGCCTCTCAGAGCGAATTCCATATAAATAGCCAACAAACATCATTTTTATAAAAACTAAAGAGTCAATTGAAGGGCGTCCATTATCCTCACAATAATAAGGTTTTACCTTTTCAAGAATGAATGAAAAATCTATATATTTATCTATTTTTCGAAGAAGATGATTTTCAGGAACAAGGTCATCTATTACTATAAATTCAACTTCATATTGTATTTTTGTCTTGTATTAAACATTATTATCACCATTCCAATTTGTTATATAGATTATACTGAATTAACGCGATGAAAAGTTAAAGTGTCAGATAAAATAATAGGCTGCCGAGGTTTCTCGACAGCCTGAGAAGTGTATATACTTCTTCTACTTTTCCCTAGTAGTCTTTGGGAAAAGAGTAACAAAGGGTCAATTATGCATTAAAGATAAATTATTCTGGTTGATTATTTGTATTTGTGTCCGGTATGAAGTCTGGTTTAAACATCTCGTATACCACTTTAGTTACCATACCCCCAGTTGCATGATGTAGGCCGTGACAGTGGAACATCCAATCACCTGGATTATCTGCTTTAAATGCAAATTCAACATATTCTTCCTCTGGTTTTTAATTTAACGGATCTTTCATAACTGGTGATCCTGAAAATGATACTCAGTTTTTACTAAGAACCTGGAAGAAGTGATCATGTAAATGCATTGGATGATTATCTTCTGTCGAGTTGTTTATAAGATTCAATTTAACTAAATAACCTTCCTTTACTTCAAGATTTTCTGTTTCAGGAAAAGCTTTATTATTTATTTTGTAAGTTTGTTCTTCTCCCTCATTTTGTATATTTAAATTCATTGTATATGTTAGGTCATATTCCTGATTTAATGTAAAAATAATATCTGATTTTTCTCCATAAGATGTCAGATCGAAAATAGGTAATGTAATTTGTGGGTTTGGTTTGTCTTTAGATTTCCCTTCATAATCTTATCTTCAATTAGTATTCTCATGCCTTCAGTTTCTTTCATATCACAATTGCATTCCAAGTAATAATAACCTTGGTTTTTAACAGTGAACTCTATGTCAAATCTCTCAACAGGTGCAATTGAGATCAATTCATCTTTGATAACATTTGGATTGGTAATTTCTTGTCCATACTAATCACCTTGAACTCTTGTCCATGTAAGTGCATTTTATGAGAGATAAATCCCGCGTTTACTAATCTAAGTCAAACTACTCTTGTTCCTTTCTTCACTTTTAAAGGGGTAATTTCGTTACCGCTTTTCCGTTAATAATGGAGATATCATACATGCTAATATCGCATATCGTGACCCATTTCTTCTGAATCAGAACTGTTTTCTTCTGATTCCATCTCCATTTTTGAATGATGTATGCCATCCATACTTTCAGAGTCCATATTCTCCATATTCATAGAGGGTGGATCGCTCATCCATTCATCTAGTACTAATACATATTCTCCTTTGAACTTTTCCCTCGTTGATAAAGGTAACATATAGTCCTTACCAACCTGAATAACACCATCATGATGAGTGATAAGAATGATACCTATAGGTTCCTGAGACAGAAGCTTCAAATTCATAAGTGAACCTGCACTCGAATTTCTGGTCCGGGTACAGAGCCATTAAAAGGCCATGCAGTAATATTTACACCCTCAGTTAGAGTTTGATTTCGTTGCCCGGCAAAAATAGTAAACTCATTTTCTCTTAATTACTGAGTAGGATTTGTGCTTGAGATTTAACTGATTTTAGGTTTTATCTCCTTTTTATAGCATTTGAACATGCACCAAGAATGGGCAAAAATAAAAAGATGATCATACTTTGAATTAACTTAGATACATACACTGATACCTCCTAATTATTTACAATTTAATTTCAAAAGTTATTTTTGAAGTAAATATGTAGTTATAATTAAAAATAAATAGGTTAGTAGTAAGGGAGTATATATTCTTATACAAGTGGTTATATTTAGTAGAGAGGTGAGGGATATGAAAACAAACTCTACACTAATAATTATTAGCATATTTTTATTCTCTGGTTTTTATCATTTAACTAATGTTCATGGAATATCGACATTTCAAGAACTTGAGGATATGAGAAAAGCTGCAGAAAAAAATAATATTGATATTCAAAAATGGAAGGTTTATATAAGGGCAGAGGAATCAAATATTTCATTAAATAAAATAAGAAAAAAATTAGAAAAGATTTTCGAAGAAAAGTCAGATTATGTCTGGGAAAAGGAAGCTGACCAACATCATTATCAAGCAACAGGTGTACTTGCACAGGGAAAAAAATAGAGAAAGTGATTATTTCTGTTTTACCTAAAAATGAAAAATATACAATTACTTATACGTACCAATTGCTGGTAGAAAGCGATATAGAGTCTAAGTTCATTACTGAATCTAGAATTCCATTTGATTATAAAAGTAAAAATACATTCATTACAGTTGAAGGAATAGCTTATAACCATGCTGCAAATCGCTTAAGTGAGAGAATTTTAAGTTCTATTGAAGCAGAGAAGGTTGAGGAACTTGATGAGCAAGAATTTGTATCTATTTCAGGGTACAAAAACAATTGGAGCAATAGCTTAAAATTAAAAAATGAAAAACTCATGAATATACAAATTGGTGTAAGAAAATTGGATGAGAGAAGGTCACGAGTAACGATTGCAACACCAATAATTATTTCGGAGTACTAAATTAAAAAACATAGACGAAGTACATATTTTCTTCAATATTTATTGATAAGATACTTAAACAGTAACTTTACTTAATATTGAGGTGACAACAATGTGTAAGCTGAAATTGAAAAAATCAGGTCAAATTTATATCCCTACATGGATGCGAAGAGAAATAAACTTCAGAGTAGGAGACTTAATTAATATTATTTTTGATGGTAAAAAGATGATATTGTCTACAAAGGAAGAAATAACAAAAGAAAACCAGTGCATTTTAAGTCAAAAAGGTACACTGCATATACCTATTGAGATTAGAAGGATGTGTAAGTTTGATAAAGAATGTACGTTTAAAGCTTTAATTGATAAGAAAGAAAATGAACTTATCCTATTAATGGAGAAAAATCTCCTAAATAGTCAGGTAAACAATGTTATATTAGGAGTTTAAATTATGGGGTTACCTACACTTTTTATATCTGGTATCTTGACTTTAGCATTTTTACTAACCTATTTCTATAAGAAGAGAAAAGGTAGTACATTCTTTTACTTAGGTCTACTATCCTTTATTCTATACATTTTTTTGGCAGTATATAATACTATTCAATATAAGGATAAAATAAGTATCTTGATAGGAACAAATAAGCAAGAAAATCAGGCAATAGTAAAGGAGAGAAGAAGTAATAACATTAAAAATTCATTTGATATGAAAGAATCAATTAAAGAAAAAAAACTAGACGTTCCTTTACTTTCCCAATTGCCAGAATTACCTCGGGGATGTGAGGTTACTAGTTTAGCAATGTTACTTCAATATGAGGGTGTTAATGTTGGAAAGATGGAACTTGCTAAAAATGTAAAAAAAGATCCAACACCAATGACTTACAAGAATGAAAAAATCTATTTCGGCAATCCAAACGTAGGATTTGTCGGTGATATGTACTCTTATAATAAGCCAGGGTATGGGGTCTATAATCAACCAATTGAGGAACTTGCTAATAAGTATTTGCCTAACCGTGTTGTAAACTTAACTGGGGAGGATTTTAGTGAGGTAATTAATCAAATTAAAAATGATCAGCCAGTATGGGTAATAACAAATACAACGTTCAAGGAACTCCCTGAGACGCAATTTCGTACTTGGGTGACAGAACAAGGTGAAATTGAAATTACTTATAGAGAACATTCTGTAGTCATAACAGGTTTTGATGAAAAATTTATTTATTTTAACGATCCTCTTGCAAATCAAAAGAACAGACAAATACCTAAAGATGATTTTGTAAAAGCATGGGAGCAAATGGGTATGCAGGCAATAGTTATAAAATAGTTACAACATTGTAATAGTAAAACTAATATTCTTAAAATTCACGAAACATAAGAAGTGTCATTCAACCCCTTCCAAATTATGTTATTTCAATTATAACCATCGGTTAAGAAGGTAGGGAATCGAGGATGAAAAGCAAAATGGATTTTCAAAAGAGGATGAATGAGCTAGAATATCAACTTCGTGAAGAGATTTTAAAAGAATAGGTAAGTACAATTATTTAAACTTATGAAAGAAAGCTGCGCATTTTAGCTTTTAAATATGTTCAAGACTGGATATTAGTTGATGATATAATACAAGAGGTCTTAATTAAAGTTGATTTGAATTTAAGTTATTTTGAAAACAGGTCTACAAAGAAATCTTGGCTATATTTAATAACGAGTAATCAGTGCATAGACTAATTGCGGAGCAAAAAATTCAAATTTACTCATATAAAGGAAGATTTGGAAGAATTAAAAGGTATAAGTACATTCTCCGCTGAGCTTGAAACATTTATGGAATCTGAAAGAGATGTTCTGGGTAAGGCTGTTAAATCCTTGCCGGCTCAGTATAAAAACCACCACTTATTAGTATCCATTATTTTCCAGTTGCAAATTAGATCTTGAAGAAGGAAGTATTAAGGATAACATTTATAGAGGAAGAAAAATGTTGAAATCTATACTTTCGCAAGATTTGTTTTTAAAAAATCTAAAATTTTTAACTGAACGAGATATAGGGAATAATAAAGTTTACTTTAGCCTATGCGTAAAAAGATATCAGTCCTTCAGAAAAGTGCTAGAGTAAATTTTACGTATTTGATTAAAATTCATATAAGAAGTAGAACATATAAGTAGCCTAAATGTCTTTCTTTAGGGTACTTATTTTTCTTTTTGATGAATGTGATAGCTATTCATAAGTATTTATGAACTGCAATTTTGGGGGATTGTATCCCCTTTCTTCTAATAAATTGTAAACCAATTTAATATAGTTAATTTGATTGGTAAGCACTTTTTCTAAATGTTAAATATTTATTCTGAGAAAAATAAATTAAAAGGGGAATTTTTAAGCTGTTTGAAGTTGTTTCTATACAATAGATGCTATCTACCCTTTAGGAGGTTTTTATGGTCAAGATTCATATTACTTTCTTATTGCTATTTGTTTTCTTAATTTTAACTGGATGTTTAGAAAACCAGGAAACAAAAAAAAATGAAGGCGGAACAGATGAAACTAAGGATGAAGATATTATTGATAGGGAGGTAGTATCAGCAAATTTAACGATTGAGGATGCTGATAATGAAATAGAAATAACATTACAAGAGGAAGAGGACAAATGGGGTTGGGATGGCGTAAATAATTACATTGTATTTAGGAATGATCAATTTGAGAAAGCATTTCAAACATTTGTAGAAGCTGTCAGTCATGCAAAACAGCTAAAGGAATCAACTATTTACTTTAGAGGAGACAAAGATATCGTTTGGCAAAGTTCTTATAAGTCAATATCAAAAATAATCGATGCTCCACTGATTTCGCAAATGCCTGAATTACCAAGGGGGTGTGAAGTAACTTCATTAGCTATGTTATTAAGAACATCAGGTATCTCGGAGGCAAAGGTAAAAAAGACAAAATTAGCAAAAGAGATTAAAAGAGACACAACACCATATAGAAAGGAAAATGGACAAATATACTTCGGCAATCCTTATGATGGTTTTGTAGGGGATATGTATTCATTGAATACTCCCGGTTATGGAGTTTACCATGGCCCTTTGGCAGAACTAGCTGAACAATACATTCCTAATAAGGTAATTGATATGACTGGGAGTGAATTTGAAGATATAATGTTCCCGGTGAGTAATGGAAACCCAGTCCTAGTAATACATAACTCTTGGTTTAAGAAGTTACCTGAGTCACAGTTTCAAACTTGGAATACACCGACTGGTAGGGTGAAAATTACAATGAGGGAACATTCGGTTTTAGTTACCGGATATGATGAAAAGTATATATATTTTAATGATCCATTAGCTAATATGAAAAATAGAAAAGTAAATAAAAAGGATTTTATCGACGGTTGGATACAAATGGGTAAACAAGCGATCACTTATGTTAAGTGACCGCTGTTAAATAGGAACAATATTAATATTAGGTATCTACTTCAATTACTGAAATGACTTACTTTTGGAAGTGACTTTATGAACATTTTATCACTTGATTAGAGGAAGGTGCTACAAAGAATCCTTCCTCTGTATCATAGATCTTGTCTAAAAAAACTGGTGCTAAATCATGAAAGTAAGAATTGTCCAAAGTTTCCTACTGTTATCCCCTTGCACTGAACAATGTTCATGTAATAGGTTAAGAACCCTTTGTCTTATTTATAAGATAGTCAGTTCCACTTTTCTTTAATTAAAGTAATAGCCCAATCGTGAATTTCGTTTTTAAACCAGTTTCTTATTGGAACAGTAAAGCGAAGCTTTTCTTTGTTTAAAACATATGAAGGAACGATTCCTTAAGCTGCTTTTCTAAGAACATCCTTCTTTGTGTTTTGTGCAATTCTCATATCTGTAGGAATTTTTGAAGCTGTATCAACAACCTTTTTATCAAGAAATGGTACACGCAATTATAGTGAGTTTGCCGTTGTCATCTTATCTGCTTTAAGTAATATATCTCCTCTTAGCCACGTATGAATATCAATATATATCGCATCTTTGTCACTTTGTCGTATTCAAAGGCCTCTTCAAAAATGGGTTGAGTTATATTTTTGAGCGTAACATTGTCCCAATGCTTAATCTTCTAAACCCTAGTTTATATAATTATCTTTGTAATATCCAAAATCATCTGGACCACGGTGAATAATGGATATTGTCAAATTTTTGTCTTGTAATTAAGGCCTCTTTTCCGTTATCAGTCACTACTCCAACGAATCCGCACAATAATTTTCACCTCATAATTCCTTTTAAAGTTTTTTTCATTTTACCTATAGCATTTGTAGAAATTATGTAGTTTTCTATTCAAAAAAAGTGAGAATGAAATGTTATTTGAATTCAAGGATGAACTTAATATATATCTTCGTTTTAATATCAAGTTAAAATCTTCTTAAAGCATTAAAGAGGGTGACTCAAAAGG
>NZ_NUMC01000098.1:0-30151 GCF_002577655.1 Bacillus sp. AFS040349
AGGGGGTCGAGCACTGTCACCACCCGAAATTTGTCGAAACAAGCCCATGTTCGGAAGAACGTGGGCTTGTTTTTTGCTTGTTTTGAGGTGCCTGTCACTTCCCGAAGTTTGTCGATAAAAAAACAGGCAACAAGAGTTACCTGTTTATTTGCTGTTATTTGATTTTCTGGTAGAAGCGGTTGTGTTGATCGAACAACACCACGTTTATAGAATATGTTTGTTCCTGGCTAAGACTTAACTTTTGACTATCTGTAGTTGTTTTTCCATTTGCCTCAGTTGCTTCTATATTTATTACATACTCGCCTATTGGCAGTGGGAAGCTTTTTTGATTATCCCCACTCACGTTAAAGGTAGCTACAGTTTCATTTGTAAGAGAATTAGTCACTGTGACATTTGCACTCGAAATTGTTTCACCAACAATTCTGACCGATGTAAGATCAGAAGAAGCGTCACTATAAATTCTTGGGGGAAGCTGATTCATGATACTAATGTCATTATTCAAATAATCCCTTGGTACGGATTTGTAAAAGTACCATCTTTCAAGTAAATAAAGTTCTTCTTCGGGGAATCGATCTTCCGAAAACCGGATCCAGTTTTTAACGTATTGTTCAGGAATACCAGCTGCATAAAATAATAAAACTCTACTAATTAAGTTAAAGCTATTCATTCGATCAAAGTGATAATTAGGGGCATCTTCAGGTGTGTTCCACGGATGGTTCATTGAGTATTCATGGAACAACCAGTTTCCTAATTCAATTGTGCTTTCTATCCAAGCAGGATTTCCCCATATTTGAGCCAGCTGATAGAGCATGTTGCCGGTATAACCTCCATAGTTTGTATCCTCAACAAGTGGAAGGTTTTCTCTAAGTGGGAGAGAACCATTTTCTTTTTGCAAAGATAAGACCGCATTGACTTCATTATAGACAATGTCCTTTAACGTTGGATTTTTATAAAATTTTGATTCAGGTTCCCAATATAAATTTGAAAACAGTGTAGCTACTTGGATGTTTTGATTAGGATTGATTTCAGCGGAACCAATTTTTCCTCCATCAGAAATTCCGTATGGATAAATGGTAAAGCCATTATTGCTCTGACGTGGCACTTGTGACATCCAAAGAGCTGCTTGGTTATCGATGAAATCAATAATTTCTGGTAACTGTGTATATTTATAAGCTTCATACAGTCCGTTAAGATCTCTTGCAAACGGATCTCGATACCACCAGCCCGTTTTTTGATACTCAGGTGATTTAAGTCGTCCATTTTTCAGATAATATTTGTTTAGTAGGGCAACTGTTTCTTTGGTCATCTCTTTATATTGTGAATCTCCTGTAAGATGATAGAGAAAACCTAAGTGTTTTGGGAGGTAGCCTGGATACTTTGTTTCCGATTGTAGTGTCCACGCGTCTTTCATTATCATATCTCTTTTACTAGCTTCACTTAAGGCATTCCATTTCATTTTAAGCTCAGCTAATCTTGGAAACATATGTTCAGGATTATTAGGATCTAATGTGTTTGTGGCATCTTGGTAAAGATATGTTAGATAATATCTTTTTCCTTCTAAAGTGGCTGTGATTTCCTCAGGAAGCTGTTGATAGTTTCCGTCTCTTTTTATTTCCTTACTTCGATTTACTAATCGATTCAGGACGGCAAGGTCGCTTGTGAATTTTTCACTCGTTGTTTTTTGAATATCACTTTCTATTCTAGACATTAATCTAAACTGTGAAATTTCATAAATGGTTCTTTCCTTAGCTATTTTGGCAGGCCCAACATAGGAATTATTAAAGTTACGTCTCTTTTGTGAACCAGCAACTTGTCCGATTTTTTGCTCAGTGATTCTAACTTGCTTCGTAAAATTATCATATAAATCGTTGAGCTGTTCTAGGTTGGCTTTTGAAATAACGGAATTATATTCAGTAAGTCTTTCATTTAAAAGTGCACCCTGAACGAGAGCTTCATTTTCTCTTAAGGACATGTTTATAGTTTTCGGTAAGCTTACATAACCACCTATTTCTTTAATTTCCTCTGCTCTATTTATTAATCTTCCTAACTTCGCTGTATCGCTTTCTGCTATTACTAATTGCTTCTGATTTATTGACCGTTCAATAGACTTAAGGAGACGCAATTGAGATATTTCATAAATGGTTCTTTCTACTGCAATCTTAGCAGGTCTGACATACTTTTCATTCAATTTATTACGATTCGATGCACCAGACACTTGTCCAATTTTCACTTCAGTTGCCTTCAACTGATTGGTGAATTGATTATATAGATTATTTATATTCTGAAGGTCGCCGCTATTGATCGTCTTATTAAAAAATTGAAGTTCTTGGTTTAACTTCTGACCCTCAAGCTCAGCACCACTATATCCCTTAGGAGTTTCGGCACTCACAATTTGAGCCGTTGATGTAATAAAGAAAAAAGCTGTGACAGTGATGAAATTTCTAAGTTGATTCAACGATGTACTCCCTTTCGTTCATTTTGTTATCTCTATATGCTAACAGTTGCTTAGGTGGAGATTCAACTTGAAGAAGATGGAAGTGGTTTTTGGTGCCTGTCACTTCCCGAAATTTGTCGAAGAAAAAGCCCGATGATTTGGATTATGTAAAAGGATTCTACCAGAGGTTTTTCTGTATATAGTTGTGCTTGCTACATTAAAACTATAAATAGTGCTAGATTAACGAGTCTAATACACTATATTTATATAATTTTTAAGACTATTATTGAAAAATAGGAAAAACTACCTTGGTTTTTGTCGAAATTACCTATTACAAAGCGCTAGTTTTTTAGTAAAATATAGTAAGGGAGTTTCTACTAAAATAAAAAACGTTAGGAGCATTATTGATGAAGAACAGGTTAACCTGTTTCGTTGCTTTTCTCTCAATCTTGTTCATCACACTTAGCTGCTATTCACCATCTGACGTATCAGCAGCAACATCTTATGATCAAGTAGAGAAGCTAGTTAACGAAGCAGTAACAGAAGCGGAGAGCCTTGAACCGTATTACCGTATTAAGTCTTCAAAGGGTATTGGTGTTTCCTCAACATTCTCAAAAAAATATGACCAAACTCTAGCATCTATTAATGAGGCCCAAGAATCGATTAACTCTTTGAGTGACTCTAGAAAAAGTCAATTGCAAGAAAAACTGAATTGGGCAAATGAATTACGCCTTCGTGCTGCGTATTTTATTGATAGCTCAAGACATGGAGCTATTCTCCGTCAGTATTTAGCAGAGTTTGAAGCAGCAATCAGTAAGGGAAGCATTAGTCAGATTGATAGTCTATATGACAGGTATTCTACAAAGATTAGAAAAGTGGAAGAAACAATTGGAAAGGTTTATGGACCTACCTCTCGTAAAGTGATGTTGGATTATTACATAACTCCTTCTAAAGTAGCAAAAGAGCGTGTTATCTACGAGGTTTCCCATTATCGATTACTTAACAAAATCAATACACAAATACAAAAAAAGCAGCTCACAGAAGCTAACTCGAACTTTGGTGTACTAAGTAGGTTGAAAAGACGTGCAATCGAGATTAAACAAGCTGGTGGATATGCTAGTTTACCAAGTACAATTAATCAAACGTTAGTTCAAATGGAAACGACATCCAAAAAGAACTATAACACCGCAAAGGGTGGCTCAGGAGATCCTAGTACTGCTCCTGTCCAAGCCGTTGTAACAGCGAGTGCTTTGAATGTACGTTCAGAGCCAACGATTGATTCAGATGTTGTGGGTAAGCTTTATAATGGAGACGTTATTACAGTTTATGAATTTGTTGGTGATTGGGCAAAAACGAAGATTAATAATACAGTGTGTTATGTGCATAAGAATTACTTGGTTATAGGTTCTACAGAAAAACCTAGTGACTCTTTGTTAGCAGGTAAGGTCATCACAATTGATCCTGGTCATGGTGGAAAAGACTCTGGAGCAATAGGATTTGGACTTCAAGAGAAAGAGGTTGTTCTAGATGTTGGATTGCAGGTTCAAAAGCTGTTAGAAGCTGAGGGAGCAAAGGTTATCATGACAAGAAAGGATGATACCTTCCTGGATCTGCCGGAACGTGCAGCTGTTGCAAATAATGCGAAGTCTAGTATATTTATTAGCTTGCATATTAACGCAGCAACAAGTGAATCCGCTAATGGAACTGAAACTTACTGGAACGGAAATTACGAAAGTGCAGAGAGTAAAAAGCTCGCTGAAAAAATCCAAAACCGCCTAATTGAAAAGCTAGGAACAAGAAACCGCGGAGTAAAAGATGCTGGCTTCTATGTCATCAAATACACAACAATGCCAAGCGTCCTAGCTGAACTCGGATTCATCTCCAATGAAGCGGAAGCAGCCAAACTAAAAACAGCTCAATTCCGTAAAAATGCGGCTGAAGCGATTTTGTTAGGTGTGTTGGATTATTATAAGTAGATAGAAAGAAAATGGAGGGTGGTGGTGCCTGTCACCACCCGAATTTTGTCGAAAGCCTAGCTTAGTAGCTAGGTTTTTTGTTGTGAGGTGCCTGTCACTCCCCGAAGTTTGTCGGATGTAAATAATATTTTTTTATTTTAAAATAATTTTATGTCTAGTACTTAAAATTTTCCATTCGGAAACCGAAATAAACAGAGAGAATTTAAATAAGTCTGACCTCATGGGTCAGACTAGTACATCTAGAATTGAGGGAGAAACATGAAGTTAAACACATTATTAAGAATTATGCTTGTTTTTACTAGTTTTTTGTTTTTGCTAACAGGTTGGTCCATGTTTATGTTGAACAAAAATGTGAATGAGAAAGAACAGGCACTTGCATTAAAAGAAGAGTCTAAGTTACTATCAATAGAATTTCAAAGTGCCTCAGATTACTTAACCAACGAAATGAGATCTTATACACAGTTTGGAGAAATGAAATTTCAAAATAATTATTTGAAACAGTTAAATGAAACTAAAACGAGAGACAAAGTTTTAGAAAGACTAGACGAATTGAACATTCCAAGCAACTTACTTGAACTAATAGAACTTGCGAAACAAAAGTCTAATGAATTAGTAGCTCTTGATGAACAGGTAATGGCAGCGGTTGAAGATGATAATTTAATCCTTGCTCGATCGATTGCGTATGGAGCTAAGTATGAAGCAGGCAAAAAATTTCTTGCTGAACCTATTGAAGAATTTAATAACAGGCTTAATGAATGGACTTCATCCAAAGTGGCATCTGCGGAGAAGCAAGTTCAAATTAGCTTTATCATTATGTTTGTTTCATCCACTTTGGTTCTTATCTCTATCATTACAACATTTATACTTATTTTTAAAAAATTAAAGCCCCTTACCAAGCTTGCGAACACAGCTGACCAGATTTCACAAGGTAAATTGGATGTAGAAATAATAAATGTAAAATCTAAAGATGAAATTGCACAATTAACAAACTCTTTTAATATAATGGTTGAGAGCTTACGTAGTTTAATATTTACTGTCAAAAAAACAGGTGATAACCTTGCTTCTTCAGCTCAAGAATTATTAGCAAGTGCAGAGCAAACGAATCATGCTACTCAACAAGTTAGTACATCAATAGATGAAATAACCTCTGGTGCTGAAATGCAGCTAAAGCAAGTACAAGATAGCGGAAGTGTTATGAATGAAGTTTCGGAAGGAATACAGGTTATTGCCAACACAACCTCTTCGGTATCAACCTCCTCAGAAATTATGACAACAAAGGCGAAAGTAGGAGAGGAAAATATTAATAAAGCTGTTAATCAGATGAACACGATTGAACAAAACGTTTCAAGAACGTCACATTCCATTAAAAACTTAGATGAACGTTCAAAGGAAATTGAAAAAATCGTTGTTGCGATTACGGACATTTCTTCACAAACGAACTTACTTGCATTAAATGCAGCGATTGAAGCAGCAAGAGCGGGCGAGCACGGGAAAGGTTTTGCAGTTGTAGCAGATGAAGTGAGAAAATTAGCTGAAGAATCCAATCAATCTGCAAACCAAATTACACAGTTAATTCAATCCATACAAGCAGACACAGTGGCTACGGTTGAACAAATGAAAACTGTATCAGAAGATGTTGTAAATGGTGTGAGTGTAATCGAAGAAACTGGTACAGCCTTCAAAGAAATCTTGGGATCAGCTCAAGAAGTTGCAAGTCAAGTACAAGAAGTATCTGCAGTATCTGAACAAATTGCTGCAAGTACAAAACAAGTAACAGTAGCATTTAAGGAAGTTAACGCCATCACTGAAAATGCAACATCTAAAACACAAACAGTCGCAGGACTAGCAGAAGAACAATCTGCCTCAATGGAAGAAATCGCAGCATCAGCTGAAAGTCTCAGTAAGCTGGCAGGGGAATTGACCGAGGAAATTAGTAGATTTCGCTTTTAGGAGTGGTGCTTGTCACTTCCCGAAGTTTGTCGATACATACATAAAAAACCGAGTAACGAACAGTTACTCGGTTTTTGCATATTAAGAGGGCTGGGCGTATCTTTACTCACCAATTAAAACATCCCTTACCTCTCCACCAACCCAATCAAGAAAGCCTTCCACTTATCTGTAGTAGATAAATCCTTCAACGAAGACTTAGTCACCTTACTAGGTTTCATTTCCGTCACAAAGTCAGCATTATCCAATAAATCGCGCCTCGAATCCATTGCCACAACATCGCCATTTTCCAATCCATCAACAATCTCGCTAATTCCACCAAAACTTACACCAGTTTCAACTGTATCCTTTGAAACAAGTCCATTTTTATTTAATTGATAGACAAACGATTTTTTTCCATCGTGAATCGCTTTTTCTTTAAGAGATGGAACACCAATTGCTTCTGCAGTAACTACTTTTACAGTTGCTTCAGTTCCGATCGGAAGGTTTTCAGGCTGTTCGAGGAGCCCTGCTGTAAATGTATAAGCATTTTCTTGACCGATTGCAGGTTCTTCAACAGGATAAGGATTGATCTTATCCAATGTTCCTTCCATCTTTTGACCAGATGCCCTTACCGTTAGCTCCATTCCAGGTTCTGCCTTTGTTAATTGCTTTTCTGTAAAAAGCCCTTCTATTGCTAACTCGTTAGATGCAATGGTAACAATCGGGTTTTCAAGTTTTTTGTTAATGTTCACCACAATACCATCAATACCACTTACGAGTTTTGCTGTATTGTCCTGTTCATCGATATTACTTAACTGAGCTTCATACTTTGAGATTTCCTGTTCAAGCTTATGCTTTTCAAGCTCGTTACGATAAATCTCTTGTTCAATAAAACTGAAGATCATGTCTGAAGAAGCATTCACATTAATATTTAATCTATCTTCAAGATCTGAATCAATTTCAACTTCAGAGTCAGAAGTTGAAACCGAAGATTGGTAGTCAACTAAAGAATCAATATAATCATCAACGCCTTCTAATTCACCCTCTAATTGCTCAATCTCAAGCTCGATTGTTTCTTTTAAATTGTCTATTTCTGGTGAGGTATAGACAAATAATGGAGTGCCAGCAGTCACCTCATCGCCTTCTTTTACAAGAAACTGTTGAAAATCAATCTGTTCTAGTGGAAGGTAGATATCTTGATTTTCCTTCGGCACCATCATCCCGTCCGCTTCCGTGGTCTCAACAATATCCCCCTCTTGAACGCGGGACCAATTTTCAACATATACCGTCCGCTCAACCTTACTATCATCTTTATAAATTAAATAAACGTTTAAACAAATAAAACCAGCAAAAACAATTGCAAGTCCGACGCCGATCCATTTTTTCATCATAGCACCTCCTTAGAAAAACACCGAGATTTTAATAAATGCCAATAATCCTTCGAAAAACCAAAGGAGTAAATAAAACAAAATAATAAAAATCATGATACCAAATCTATTCTTCTCACTAAGAAAACGGAAATAATAGTATTGGACCAATATTGCTACGAAATGAAACAGTGTAATCGATCCGAAAAAGCTCGTCCAATATTCATGATCAATCACGTACTGACTAACAACTCCGAAAGAAAATGGATTGCTTACATGATTTAAATCAAGCAAAACAAGAACTGGCAGTGTAATAAGCTGCCCAACTAATAGAAGGGTCAGGGTAAACATCTGGACGATTACTATTTTAAAATATGGGATATCAAGAGCGAGCCAAAAAAATAACGCTGCAAACCAAATAAATAGCGTTGGATAAATCAAGCTAGCAACGAGTCTTCCCGCTAACAACAGCAACTTACCGGATTCATATTTTTCACTTGAATTTTGTATATTTCCTGAATATGTTTCCGTCCCAATTCCGAAATATGTACTAATGGCAAAGATCGTCAAGCTTATTAAATACAAAAACAGTAGCTTAGGAACGACCTTCTTGACAGCTTCTGCTTTTTGTAATTGATAGAGGCTTATTTGCGGTTTGAAAAGTCCTTTAAATAATTGAGTTTGGTAGATCATGTATGTACCTCTCTAGTAAATTTATATTCTATTGTTAATTTTAACTTACTTTTGAGGAATGTAAAATAGTGGGAGGGTCCTAGGTGAAACTTTATTTGAGCTTTTAATTTTAATGTTCACACAATAGCCAAATGGAAAGAATATTGCTTCAATGGATAGTGTTAGGTCAATATAATTAAATAATTTATAAATTTTTACATAAAATATGAATTTATATAGTGATTTTTACCCAATATTAACAAATATATGGTAATATTGGTAGGTGTTTAAACTAGTAAAATAGGAGTGTTGAAATCTTGAAGAAAAGAATGAAAAAGAAACTTATGCAAGCAACAACCACGACATTATTAGCATCAGCTGCTCTCGTTGCAACCTCACCAGCACAGACTTCTGCTGCATCCAATGCTACGGATCTTGTAGCAAAGGCGAAGAGTTCAGCAAGCCTATTAAAACAATACTATAATGCTGAAGAATCTACGTTAACTAAGGAATTCCTAAATGCATATAATCAAGCAAAAGCAAATATCACAAAAGCAGAAAATGCAGGGATTAAAGATACAAAATTAAAAGCTCAATTAGATTCAGCTAAAAACGAACTATTAAAAGCTGCTAGATTGATAGATGCTATAAAAGTAGGAGAACAACTATCAAAGGATACAGAATCATTAAAGAAGTACATAAATAAGGAAGAATTAAACGATGAAATGGTTGAAGCCTATCATCAATTATCGGAACAAATAAGAAAAGCAGAGCGAGTTTTCAGTAAGGTATATGGCGAAAAAAATCGAGAAGCTGTTCGTGATGAGTTCCTTATTGGTGCTAAGATTGCAAAAGAATCTGTCATCTATGAGGTATCACGCTATATCCTTCAAGATCAAATTTCTAAACAAATAGAGAAAGAGGAAATTGCTGAGGCTAAGGAAAACTATGCGAAGTTAAATCGTCTTGAAAGAAGAGCTGAGGAAATTAAAGCAGATGGTAATAAGCTTTATCCAGGAAAATACCCTCAACTATCAAAAATGGCAGATTCATTAACTGGCAAAAAAGTCGAGCTAAGAACCAATTTAACTATTACTATTGAGGCTGAATCAACAAAACAAGGTGAGCCAACTGTATATGGATCGGAAGAGTTACAGAAAGTAGAAAAAGATTTAGTTGTTACAGCAACTGAAGGTACTTATCTTGAACTGAAAAATCTTGAGGTAAGTGGAGATATTATAATTAAAGGTGTAAATGGTTCAGCTGGTAAGGTGACATTAACAAATGTAAATGTAACTGGAACTGTAAAAGTAGATGGAGAAGAGGAGAAGAAGACTCTTGCTGCTAACGGGGAAGAAACGTTAAAGCAGTTGCAATTATTTGTTGATAAACAAACTCAAATCAAGCGTCTAACACTTGTAAACCGAACAGAATTAACAGCGGAAAGTGGAGCGAAAATAAACTCAGTTGATATCACTCCTGCGATTCCAAGTCATTTATTTACATTGAATGGTGACCTTTCCTCTACTAATGTTACCGTTAAAGGAAAAGAATCAGAAGTTAAACTTGGAGCAACTGCCAAGATCTTAGAACTTTTAGTAAACAGCAAAGCAACAATTGATGCAGAAAATGGGGCATCATTACTATCACTATTAATTGACACTGCTGATAAAAATACAGAAATCGGCTTAAAAGGTGATCTTTCTGACACGAACGTACTTTTAAAGAACAGTAATGCTTCTGTTTCAATTAAAGCAGGCACAGTTGTTAAAAAGCTTGAAAAAGATGCATCAGTAAAAGATGATATTAAAATTGACAATAATGGTACTGTGATTGATTCTGAGGGTGTAGATGTTGGTAACTCGTCAGATTATACACCGCCGATCAGTGGAGAAACTGGTGGTGGACAAACAGAAACACCGCCGACTGGAGGAAATACTGGTGGCGGACAAACAGAAACACCGCCGACCGGAGGAAATACTGGTGGTGGACAAACAGAAACACCAGCACCAA
Source organism: Bacillus sp. AFS040349 (assembly GCF_002577655.1). Lineage (NCBI taxonomy): Bacteria > Bacillati > Bacillota > Bacilli > Caryophanales > Bacillaceae > Bacillus > Bacillus sp. AFS040349. The sequence continues at coordinate 10,392 of NZ_NUMC01000098.1, forward strand.
CAATTCAAACAATACAAGATATTGTTGAGACGGTGAATAAAGGTGAGTCATTTAATCTGCCTAGTGAGGTTGAAGTTAACTTAAGTGATGGTACAAAACAAAATGTAGAAGTGGTTTGGGAAGAAACTGCTGTTGATACATCAGTTTTGGGTACTACAGAATTCTACGGAACTGTAGAAGGATACGATGAAAAAGTTTTACTCAAACTTACTGTTTCACCTGAAGGGTATACAGTGAAAAATGATGGTATTACTGCCGTTGTTACATCTGGTGAAGCATTTGATTATGCAATCGAGCAAAATAATATTACAACAATTGAAATTTCTAAAAGTCTTTCAAGTAATTACTCAGGAGATGTTAAGAAGAAAATTGTTGTACAGGAAAACATTAAGGATCAAATAATTGATTTTAATAATGCGACGTTGTCTAATGTTCAATTGTTTGGAGACAACCTTACACTTAAAAATGCAACAATTATAAACTTAAGTGTAGAAGAAACAGTGTATAATTTACATTTAGAGAATATTAAAGATGGAGAAGGTTCAACCCACACTTTAAATGGTGGAGGTGGAGAATCAATCGTTCTTTCTGGGGATACTTCATTTAAAGGAAATATAAAAATAACTTCTGGAACTGCTCTACAAATTAGAACGGATAGCGAAAATGCAAAGATAGAAGGTACAATCCTAATAGAGTCTGAAGCCAAAACAAAAATCGCTGCACCAGTCAAAAATGTAGTAATTGGTAGTGGAAATGAAGAAGTTGAGATTAATAGTACAGTAGATCAATTAATTGTTCGTAACAATGCAAATATTACGCTTGGTGAAGGAAGTAATATCGGAAAAGCAACGAAGCGTGTTGGTGTTGAAGTCACTGCAACTAATGGAAATGGAACACCTATTGTATTTGAAGAGGTACTAGATAAATTTGAATTAGAGAGAATGATTATTGATGCTGATGATATTCTTGAAAATGCAGTAGTTGGAGAAGTAGAAGGTAATTATTCGCAAGCATCTAAAGATCAGTTAGCAACTGCTATAAATCAAGCAAAATCTGTTAACGATAGCAGTACAGAAGTAACTACAACTGTCCAAAACCAAGTAGATGTAGCAACAGCTACTCTTCAAGAGGCGATTAACACCTTTAAAAATTCAGTTGTAACTATAGATCGTTCACAATTAAATTACGAATGGAATCGTGCGCAACGTGTTGCTAACAGAGCAATCATTGGGAATAATACTGGTCAGTATCCTCAAACCGCACATGACGACCTAACTAGTGTAATTGAAGAAGCGAAAACAATGTATGAAACATTTGGAAAAACACAGGCCCAAATTGATGAAAAGGTAGAGGAATTAACACAAGCTATCGAAACATTTGTGGATAGTAAAATTGGAGAAAGTGATGAAGACATTCTTCATGAAGGAAGTATATCTTTCTTAATTAAGGGTGAGGAATTTGTTTCTCACTATGCTAATGTAGAAATATTCCCGTATTCTGATCAACCAGGTTCAAGCTTAGAAATATATAGAGATGCAGAGGTACAAGTAGAAAGTGATGGTTTAAAAGTTAATGTAACAAATATTGATGAAACACTTGCAGAGACTTTTTATGCAACGATTAGAATCGATGGGTATTTATTAATTGAAGAATTAACAAGTGAAGAAATCAAAAGTGGGACTACAAAAATAATAGAAGTTAATGAAGCGGAGTTTGCTCCAATTAATGCTACTATATCAGGTGTTAACCAAGAGGAAATCAATGATCAATTCTTTGCCTTAAATCCAGTTGATAGTGAAGGAAATGGCATGTTTCACGCTTATGTAGCACCTGACATAAAGGTACCATTTGGAACTTATAATATTCAATACAATGCACAAACTGATAGTGCTTCATATCAATTATTTAAAGATGATTTTACAATTTCGGCTACTAACCAAAGATTAAGTTTTACTGAGGAAGAAATGGCGCTAGTTGACTTTTCTTTTGAACAAAATATTGCAGCGAATTTTGATTTTGATAGCGCAGTAGGTTTACCTTCAGGGGGCGGAAAATATGATGTTATTTACCATCCGAATTTTGCTGATGAGGCTGAGTCACTGTACTTAAGCAAAAATACTTACCATTCTATTATTCAAATCTATCGAGTTACAAAAGATGGACAAACTTGGGAAGTTAATTATGACAAGTATAATAGAAATAGTAATGGTGAGATTAATGTTAATGAGAACATGACAATTAGTGCCGATGATCAGCTGAAAGTAGTGTCTGATACACATGGAGACCAAGTTATTGATGTAAACTCTCCACTTTATTATTTTTTGCACGGTTATATTAGTGATGGTAAAGGTAATCAAGTATATGGATTTCAAAAGCTTCACCTAAACGAGTGGGGTTATTATGACTACAGAGTAGAAGACCGCTTAAACGGAGAAGTCACAGTTAAAGCAAACAATAAAACATACAAGAAAAAAGTAAAAGGATTTAACTTTACTGAACTATCTTTAAGTGAAATTGTTAATGGTGAAGAACTATCAGGTGAAATTGAAATCATCTTCAGTGTTGAAGACTCACCGATTCCAATTACACCATTTAGCAAGAAATTTAATATTTCAGCACCAACAACACAATCACTAGAAGAAGCCCAAGCATCAACCCAAAGCGCAAGCACCCTAGATCTATACGCAGGTTTTGACGTCCAAGACGGCACTGTGAAAATTTCTTAATTCAAAAAGCCCTCAATTTAGCAAATTGAGGGCTTTATCTATAGATAGAAAATAAACTCAAAAAAAGGGAGTGCAAAACAATTTTATGCACTCAAAAGGGTAACACACACATATATATAATACCCATTATATGAAGAATTTATGTCCGTAGAACCGAAACGGAACATAAAAAACACTATTACCAAATAATTCAATATATTAAGGTATTTACACATGACCCAAACCAACAAACATGACTTTTTACCTATTTATCCTCAGGTATTTTTTATTATTCTCGCCCAAAAGCTCTATTTTTCACAAATGAGAAAAATTATCATTAAAAAAGAAGGAAAAAAAAGGAATAATGTCGTATTATCAAAGTGGACGTAAAAAATAAGAAAGTAGGTAGCTGGATGAAACTTTTTAAGAAGGCAGGCATAATGGCTTTTAGTGCTGCTTTGGTTTTCTCTTCCCTTGGACAAACTCAAGTGAGTTATGCAACGAGTGAGCCTGAGCAAAGTCAAAAAAATTACGGAGAAACGTTAAACAGGCTTGGATTTAAGAGTTCAAGTAGTTTGCAATCTCTCCCAACAGCAAAAGAAGATGAGGATGTATTTTATGATAATCTCCTAGTTATCAAGTATAAGAAGGGGATTTCGTCTAATACTCATAAAAAAATGGGTACGACATTAGTAAGAAAGGTAAGCGGTCTGCAATATGATGTTGTTCAAGTAACGAATAAAAAAGATATTGATAAAGTTGCTGCTAACTATATGAAGCGCAGTGATGTTTTATCCGTTACAAAAAGTGCAAAAATTAAAAAGCTTGGTGTACCAGATCAAAAGCGTTCATCCATGTACCACCTGGATAACCTGAAAGTTGATGATGCAACAAAGCTTGCAGGGAAAAACAAAGTAAAAGTGGCTGTTGTTGATACAGGTGTTGATGCTAGTCATCCAGAATTGAAAAATAAGATTGTGTATAACTACAATGTGATGGATCCATTGAAAAAGGGTGCTGTTGATTTACACGGTACGCATGTTGCCGGAATCATTGCCGCTGAAAAAAATAATGAAGTTGGCGGATATGGTGTAAATCCTAATGTTCAAATTGTTTCAATTGACGTTTTTAATCGTTCATTTTTTTCAAGTGACTACACAGTTGCGGAAGGAATTTTAAAAGCAATTGAACAAAAGGTACAAGTGATTAACCTAAGTCTTGGTTCTACCTATGCTTCACCAATCATTAAAGAGGCAATTGATAAAGCGATTGAAGCGAATATTACAGTCGTAGCAGCAGCGGGTAATAGCGGCTCTGAAATGCTCGAGTATCCAGCTTCATTTAGTGGGGTTATCAGTGTTGGGGCTACAAATGAAGAAAACAAATTAGCTGAGTTTTCTACGTACGGTCCGTCTGTTGATGTTGTTGCACCAGGGGAAGACATTTATAGCACAGCTTATGATGTAGACCGCGGTTCATCATATGCCAAGTTAGATGGTACATCAATGGCGTCTCCGGTTGTTGCTGGAACAGTGTCATTGCTCTTGTCAAAAAATCCTAAGCTATCACCACAGCAGGTTCAATATATCTTAAATAAAACAGCAACAGATTTAGGTAGCAAAGGCTATGATACTACGTACGGGTTTGGACTAGTGAATCCTGTAAATGCATTAAAATATGATGCTAAGAAACTACCAACAGTAGAAAAACTAACAGAAGATCAATTAATTGAAAAGGCAAAAAAGATTGAAGTAAAAGAAAAATCTGTTCAAAAAGGGGCTATCACAAAGCTGTACCAAACAGATTGGTATCAATTTTCTGTAGAGGAAAACGAATATGTTCAGCTAAATTTATTGCCTTCAAAGAAATCTTTTGATTATGAATATGAGCTTTATTTCTTCCCAGAGGGAGAAACAGAAACAGCAGCTGACCATGTAACAGTGAATGATGTAACGGTTGGTGGAGAAGAAGCGTCACTTTACCAAGCATCTGCAGCAGGAACGATTGTTGTTGGTGTAAAAGATGCACTGAAAAAATACAGTGAATCTGCCAAACAAACATATACTTTAAACATTTCAAAACAAGCTGAACTGAAAGATGATGGTTTATCAGAAGAAAATATGCAAACTATTACTCAGTTCCCGTTCACTTCCGGTGATTTATACTTTACTGAACCGGCACCTGTAGTTCCTGAGGAAGAAGCACCTGTAGAAGGGGAAGAGCCAACGGAAGAAGAAGCACCAGTTGAAGAGGCTCCAATCGACCTAGAATTTGGAGATAGTGATTTCTTCACTTTCACTGTCCCAGCGCATAGTGAGAGCACTGAAACATATCAGGTAAGCACAACAGGAGTTCCTGGTATTGATGCAACTCTTAATGTTTATATGGTTGAAAAGTATGAAATCGATGGCGAAGTGATTGAAGATAAATTCTTGTATGACAATGTTAATAATAAAGGCTTTGGTCATGGTGAAACTATTTCGTTCAATGGTTACCCAGGAGCAACATTTATTATTGAGGTAACAAACAATCCTCTGTCTGAATTTTTTATGTGGGGTTATTTAGAGCAAGAGCTTAACCTTGAGAGAAGTTTCTCTTCGGCTCTTCCTTATCAAGTAAAGGCAGAAAAAACAGTTCTACCGGCGGACGAGGATCAGTTCCCAGAAGCTTCTTTTGACTACTCAGAAGAAGTAACAGAAGAATATGTGGAACAAGCTGTAAAAACAAAAGATAATATCAGAAATGGTATTTTAGAAGATTTACTTGCTTTATTAGGACCAGAAGAAGATTATTTTGCGATGATTCCTGATATTGCTCTTCCTTACACAGTTAACGAAGAAGCAAAAGGCTTTTTCCAATATAGCGGTGATGAAGACTGGTTTTCTGTTCAGTTAGACAAAACAGGAGTTTACGAGCTTGCTAATAAAGGAGCGGAAGCGGGAATTGAGGTTTATCAGCAGGATGCTGAAACAGGTCAGTTCAGCATGGTCGCTTATAATTATTATTATGATATGGCTGGTCAATCTGTATTAGATAAACTATATGTTGGTTTGAAAGCAGATCAAACCTACTATATTAAACTATCTGACCCAATGTATCGTCCGAATGCTAGTGAGTATGCATTCTCAGCTAAATTTGTTTTAGATTCACCAGTAGATTCTCAAGAATCAAATGATGTATACGCTAATGCGACTGAACTAAAAGAAGGGACAGTAACTGGTAACTTCTCAACAGAGCAAGATATGGACATGTTCTACTTCACTCCACAAAAAAGTGGTATTTATGGCTACCAAGTTCAACCTGTGAATACGAAGTATGGAAGTAATGTACCGAAAGAGATGAAGAGAGAGCTAGATCCTGTTGTATTTGTCATTGAAGATACAAACGGAAACAAAGAGCTTGATGTAGAAGAAGAAGGCAAGCTAATCATTACAGACGTTGGTTTCTCTGGTGATGAAGAGCGCGGATCTTTCAATGCTACAAAAGGAAAAGGATACTTTGTTGTTTTATTTGATTACTACGGCGCAACTTCATTCCAAAACTATAAATTTACGTTTGCTTCAGGCAATAAAGTCGATGAAGACAAAGGTTCAGTGATTAAAAAGAATGTACCAAGTAAGCCGATTTCCCTTAAATCGTCAAAAGGAAAACTAACTGGTACAGGCTATATGAATGCGTCAAATCAAAAAGGTGATGTTGACTACTTTAAGCTTGTGATCAATGATAAAGTGAAAAAGTACAAAGTAAAGCTGGATGTTCCATCAGACTTAGACGGTGTAATTAGTCTTTATGAAGCTAATGGAAAGCAGCTGCTGAAAAAAGATCAGTACGGATTAGGAGATGCTGAAGAGTTTTATGTTAATTTGAAAAAAGGAACATACTACCTCAAAGTAGAAGATAGAAAAGGAAATGCGAGTATCTCTCCTTATCAATTAACACTTCAATAAGGCTGTAAGAGAAAAACCCTCTGATACAGAGGGTTTTTTGCTTTAAATAAACGTTTAATTATTTCTGTTTTCATAGCGGTTTGTCTCTAGTGAGCGCTGATAAAGAATCTGGGCTTTCTCAGTCTTCCCTTTTTCTTCTGCCGCTTTTGCCGCGTGAAATAACAGCCAGGAATGATTTCGTTCATATGAAATCGCTTTGGTTAGCCATGCAGTTTGCTCCTCAATAGATAACAACTGATGCTCAACCGCAAATCGCACATACTGAGTTTGCCAGGGGTTTGTTTCATGTGCCTCTCGAACGGCAGCTAGTGCCTCTTCCTTAGTTACTGCCGACTCCACGCGATGGAATGCACTTTCAGCTTTTGCAAATGTAATGGACAACCAAGCACCACTTACCAGAATTACAAAAGCTAGGATAAGCGGAACGAGCTTTGTTTTTGGTAATGAAACCTTCTCCTGACATAGCCCAAGGATAAGCAGATAGAAAAGAAGGATAGGATACGAAAACGTAAACTCAAAAAATCCATGTAACAATAGAAAAACAAATGCCGGCAAGGAGAAAGATCTTTCCTTGAACAATTGCCATCCCGTTCTAATAAGTAATATCGATATAAATAGCAGCCCAATTAGGCCTATTTCAATCCAAATATCCAGATAACTATTGTGAACCTCACTTGTTAAGTAAGGAGAAGACTGAATACGGTACATAAAAATCCGCCATGCCTTTCCACCTAAGCCTGTAAATGAAAACTCATCCCAGTGTGCCAAAGCGTCTTTCCAGTATAATACTCGCTCTGAAAAGGTATCAAAGTTAAATAATAATCGCTGCTGCAAGGAAATTGGCAAAAGGCGATAAAATGCACCTTTCCAATACAGGTCACTAATTAAAATGATCAACCCTACTGTTAGGGAAAAAGGCACAAGGTGTATGTTAAGAGAACTAGGCAGCTTTTTCATCACATTTTTCTTTTCCATCCACCATAAAATAACTGCGAATCCAATCATAGCAACAAGTGGCAGCCATGTGATGGTCGCTGATTCATTTCGCACGATCAACGTATAAGCAATTGTCCCACAAAGAAAGACAGAAGCAGAACTAACTAAGTAGCGAGTATGATTTTCTTTTGAAATCACATAAAATGACCAAAGCCATACTACCATAAACACCAACCATGCACCACGTGATTCGGTTAATAAAAACAGTGGCCAAGAGAACAGAGGAAGTAGCAGATGTGAAATGGTCCAGCCTTTCTTCGATTCCTTCACAGCATAAACAAGGTGAAAAAGAATCACCGTAGCAAGTAGGGAGGCAAACGCATTAGGATACTGCAAAAAGCCGCCAAGTCGTTCACCTAGTCCAGATAATTCTTTTGATAAAGAAAGGACAAAATGAGGAACGGAAAAAACATCCAGTAGCACCAGGTACGTCCCAACCACCGTTGTCCAGTTTATCGCCAGCAGGAGTAGAGGAAGTTGCACAGCTCGTTCTTTTATCTGTAACAATAGAGTGCCGAACGCAAACAAAGCACACCAAACTAGGTATTCATCAAACGCTCCTTGAACCGATTCCACCTTATATAACAAAGGGAGGATTGACAAAAAGGGGAGTGGCAGTAGCCATACGGGTATGACGATTTCTTTCCTTTTAATAAGCAAATAAAATCCCGTGATCACAAACAAAGGTATTGTATAAACATACACGTAACCTGGATTGTATAGCCCGCTAAACCATATTAGTCCGACGATAAATAATAAATAAATTAAGATTGCCATAACCATCACCTAACTGCAAAATAAAGAAACAACCTTTACTTAGGTTGTTTCTTTATCAAATTAATATTTCAGGGCATGTAAAGTTGTTTGATATTCATCTTTTCCTTCATCATAAGTTGTTTGAAGGAAGTATAAAGAATTTGTACTAGCGTTGCTTCCTGATAATTGTACCCAGCCATTTATTCCGAATGAATAGGATCCAAGGCTTTGTCCAGCATTTGAATATAGATGCGTCTTATTTTCCTCATGATAAGTTAAAACAACAATCTCATCCATAGGATATAAGCTGCTATACCATTGTGAATCTGCTATATCCGTTTTCCAGCTATACGTACCGTTCGGAGCCATTGTTGCTAAAAATTCATTCGTATTAAAAATAAGCTTTCCATTGGAGATGAAGAAATATTCATAAATATCGTCCATATTATATCCGTATGAATTTTGCGCAATGATTTCTGTTTGTTTCTTTATATTACCAGAAGAATCAAGCACATAAAAATCAGTGTCAGATAGGATAAGTGTTTCGTTGTTATATTCTTTTAAACCATTTTCGTAAATATAACCAAAAGAGTCATTTGACCAGTTCAAGTTACCAGCTGCATCAAAAGAATAAAGTGTTCTTAAAGAATCGAAGTATTCAGCTGCATCATAGCCGATATAAACATAGGCATTTTTCTTTACTTTAACGATATCGTAGTAATAAATAGCATTAATATCTTCGCGGTCAACTGCCAAGCTTTGTCGCCATGCTTCTTGTCCTGTGTTTGAGTACTTAATAAAGGAGCTTTCTTTCCATTGATTTGTTTGGATGTCCAGCACATACACGGAACCATCATTAGCATACTCAATATCATACTCAGCTGTTGGCTTAGGAATCGAGTAAAGAAGCTTTCCTTGAGATGAAATGGCTTGAATTTCATTGTCGAGATAAACATAGATTGTTCCATTTTGAGCAACGTCATAATCATGTTCATACTTATCAAGTGGTTGCTTTAAAGAATAAGTCCATTCTAGGTCACCATCTATGGAATAAGAAGAGAGGATTCCTTCTGAATATTTAATGGTTAGTACCTTTGGATTTGCTTCTGTGCCGCCACGGTCAACTTGTTCTTCTTTAATACTCCATGTAGAATTCGTTTTACCACTTTCGTCTAATGACATAATGTCTGCATGGTAGACTTCGTTAACAATGTTGTAATTTCCATAAAGAAGTGAACCGTCATCCTGAACATTTGTTTCAAACAAAGGCTCTCCTTTAAAGTGAAGCTGCCACAGTTCTTTTAATCCTTCGTTATTTTCATGTAATTGCGAGGAAAGGCTGCTTTCCCAGTTATTTAATGTAGACGTGATTGCTGTAGGAACAGCTTGGTAGCCACCTGTTTTCTTTATTTCAACAGCACGCTTCTTTAATCGTGATAGTTTAGCTAAATTGCTTTCTGCCTGAGTGTATTGCTGTTGTGAAATTTGTTCGTTAATCTTTCCGAGTAAACGGTATTGAGAAACTTCGTAAATCACTCGTTCTCTAGCAATCTTTGCGTTCACCACATATTTTGCTAGTAAGGCATCGCGGTTTTTCTTGCCCGATACTTTTCCAACTGCAGTTTCAGTTGTTTTAATTTGTTTTGACAGGTCATCGTACAGACTATCAATATGGTGGATATCACCGCTATTGATGACTTTGTTAAATGTTGTTAGCTTGCCTTGAAGAATATCACCTTGCTTCTTTACATTTACTGTTGCAGATGCAGCAAACGATTCATTTGTGCCAATGAAGATGAAGATTAAGGCACAGATAAATGTGAGTAGTGCTTTTTTTGAAAACATTGAATTTCCCCCTATTTATTTTTTATATAAAAGTCCATTTTCTGGACTTTAAAACACTTTTAGTACTTGAAAATTACTTGTCCATTATCAATTCTTGATTTTTCCTCTTGTAGTTTCCTTTTGGCCTCGTCTAATAATTGCTGAATCTTATTTGACTGCTCAGCCAGATCTTCTCGGAAAAACGAAGTGTACTCATATGTATGAACAGGCTCAAACATGCCATCGTCGATTGTAATTCTGACATGGTACATATATCTTTCCGCGACACCAAGATAGTTTTTATAAGCTTCCCCGAGCTCACCTGTTACCCAATTCGTATGTGGTTCACTCATGCCGCTTAATGTCATATCTGTTAGCTCGTCAGCTTTCTCCTTTAGCTGATACTCATCAGGCTCTACAACTGTTCCATTTGTAGGAAGCTCTTCGCCATAATGCTGAAAATAGCGATTAAAAGAAAATAAGTTCCTTTGAACATCAGGAAAATTCTGCTCAACAAACTGGACATAATACTGATCGAGCTCGTAGTCCTCATAAATAGGAGGCATCACATCTGTGGCTAATACCGTATCAAACCATTCGTAAAAATCAGGAAAAAAGGTTTCGTATAAACGATATGTTATTGATGGTGCTTCAGAAGATTTCTTCGTTGGTTCAGAGGGTTTTGTTACTTTTGGTTCTTCCACTTTTGGTTGTTTAGTGGCTGGCTCTTCTTTAGTTTCTGGTTCAATTCGCTCTGTTGATTCAATAGTAATAGCCTCGGTTTGAGGTTCCTCTGTAGTCGTTTCAGCAGGAGAAGGGGTTTCCTCAACACCAGCTGCAATATCTTCTTCAACGGCTATTTCTTTTTTATCTTCAGAGAAAACAAGAAACAAAGTAAACCATACTCCAAAACAAATCACAGTCATAAGCATTAAAAGTAAGGGTAGTAGTTTTGACATGATGATGGACAACCTTTCATAAGACTTTCTCACTATTAATATCGGAGGATATTGGAAATTATTTAGTAGGATATGGATTTGGATTTTTACCTGAACGTAAAAAAGCTACTCACGATATACATGAGTAGCTTTATCTTTAATTTACTTGTGATCTTAGTCTATTTTCAAGTGATGTTAAGCTCATTGAAATCGAGTCAGGAACAGGTTGATAGCCACCCGCTTGTTTAATTTCGATTGCTCGGCGTTTTAGACGATCGAGTGTTGAAAATTCATTTTTCGCCTGTGCTAATTTGTTATCTTCAATTAAATAGTAAATGTCGTGTAATAAACGGTATGTTGATACTTCGTAAATTACTCGTTCAATTGCAACCTTCGAAGGAGTAATATACTTATCGCCAAGCTGTTTACGATTTGAGCTTCCGTATACTTGACCAATGGCTAATTCGGTTGCTTTTAATTTTTTCGTAAAAGCATCATATTGGTTATTTATTGTTCCGATTTTCCCAGACGATATTGTTTGATTAAATTGAGCAAGCGTAATGTTCATGATGTTTCCTTGATTTGTTGCTTGTAAAGCTTGAAGGGAACGGTCTACGTTTGCTGGCAATGCTTCATAATTTCCTGCTTGTTTAATGGCGACAGAACGTTTTTTTAGACGATCCAGCTTTGTTAGTTCGCTTTCTGCTGCACTGATTTTATTTTTAGAAACAAGTGAACTTACTTCGTTTAGTAAACGATATTGCGATACTTCATAAACGGTTCGTTCGATTGCAACCTTTGCAGGTCTAACATATTTAGCTTCAAGTGAATCACGATTGCTTTTGCCGCTTACTTTTCCGATTGCCACTTCTGTAGCTCTTAATTGAGAGGTTAAGCGGTCATATAAACTATTAATCTTTGAAATGGAGCCCGAATTGATCGCAGCATTAAACGATGATACGTCTTTAAGTAGTTGATTTCCAGCATTTTGTGCAAGTTGTTTATTTAACACAGTAGGGTCTAGGTACCCATGATTAACAGCAAGCTTTTCAAAGGAAGAACCCGAGTTTGTAATAACAACTTTCGTGTATAAGTTCACTTGGTCGAAAAGCCATCTTACTTCATTATTATGCATTCTCACGCAACCAGAGCTAACGTATCGTCCGATTGAGCTTTCGTTGCTGTTACCGTGAATTGCGTAAGTTGTTCCGTAAGTACCTCTAGCATCAAGACCAAGCCATCTATCGCCAAGCGGGTTTCTGGGATCTCCACCCGGTATATTTTTTTTGTAATAAGGTCGGTTTTTTATTTTGTTAACAATTCGAAAAGTTCCCTCAGGAGTATAAGAGTCCTGCCTGCCTGTTGCTACATCGAAAACTTTTACAAGCTTCCAGTTATCAAAAAATGCTAGTTTATTATTATTTTTGTTAATAATGATTAATTGATCACCAGAAGCTTGTACAGGTTGTTGAAAAAACGCAAAAAATCCAATTAAAAATAGTAAAAGAATCCCCACTCGTTTCAATACGTACACCACCTATTAATATATTAATCTTATGAATAATTATAGAAGAAAGAATTTGAAAATTATGTAAAACGACGGAGCGAATCCGTTGTATTTCTGACGATTTGTCTGTATAAACATTTTTTTCCCGACATTATTTTTACAAAACGTTTACAGGAATATTTCAATGGAGATTTTGACCAAATTCGACAATGTTGATATCATATGAGTAATAAGTTAATGAGGTGATAGATGATGAGAATGTTAGCTGCTTTATTTCTTTTAACCACCATTTTCCTTACAGGATGTGGAACAGACGTTATGCAAAACTCAAGCGAATCAACTGAAGAAAATACAATAGAAGAAAAAGAAACAACTACTGAAGCTAATGAAGAAACAACTGAAACTGGAACAGAAGAACCTCAAGTAGAGGGTGAAGAAGGAACTGAGGAAGCAACTTCAGAAGAAACTATGGAGGAAGCTACTGAAGAAACAGCAGAAGCAGATCAAGAAATCATTGAAGGATTAGAAGCTGTCTACATCGGACAAGCAGACACACACAGCATTGAAGTTGAAACAGTAGATCAAGGATCAATGATTTTCCAAACACTTGATACAGACGTTGACTTCGACACAATCAAAGACGGCAGTAATGTTACAATTGATTATTATGTTGATGAAAATGGACAAAATATCTTACAAAACATCACAGTAGTAAACTAATGGAAGGCCCCGCAACTTTGGTTGTGGGGCTTTTGTATGAGAAAATTCGGGTGGTGCCTGTCACCTCCCGAGTTGTCTTCGACAAAATTCGGGTAGTGACAGGCACCACCCCAAAAACCAGTTTCCCGGACAAAAACATCCCAAAGGAATTCTTCTGTAAAATATGGTACAATATTCCTAGATAAAAGAAAGGAGTAATAAAATGAAAAAATTTAGAATGGTTCAACTCTTCATGCTAGTTTTTGTTCTTATCATCCCTACTACATCTACCTTCGCAGCATCAGATTCAGATTACCAGCGAGCCGTGAGCGCGGGGGAAGATCTGAAAAAGTCATTATCAAAGTTTACTAGTTACATAAACTCAGGAAATCTTTATAATGTAGATTCACAATATGATGCATTTACGAAGAAAATCCAGAATACAGAATTATTAATTGGAAAAGTTTCTGGTGCTTCAAAGAGAAACAAACTAAATGCTACATATGTGAAACAAGCAAAAGTTGCAAAAGAGCGAGTCATTTATGAAATATCACAAATTCGCTTGCTTTACAAAATTGACGAACGTTTTACTCTAAATCAGCAGTCAAAAGCGAAAGATGAGTACGCAAAATTAAACCGCTTAAAGAAAAGAGCACAGGAAATTAAGAAAGCGGGAGGGTATGCAAGTTTGCCTTCTTCGATAAACCGTTCTTTATCATGGTGGGATAACTATGTTGTGGAAAGGCTCAATGCCAACACAAGTTATGAATTAATTCCTTCTAATCTAGATAGTATCCATGACTTCTTATCATATTTGAATCATGTTCAAATAAATGATGGAGGAAAATTGCTTGCTTTAGAAGGTTGGACAATGGAGGAAAATTATCGAGGAGAATTTTCTTTCTACTTAACATCATTCCCAACATCTACTCTAGAGAAGCTAGATCAAATTCATGCAAAAGGAAATGAACAGGCTGTTAGAGTATGGGCTGCAAACATTGCAGACGCAATTGATGTATTCTCTGTTGAACACGGAAAGTATTGGTATGCCTATGCTGGAGCAACATGTCAAGGCTTTGCACCTTCTTCATTCCCATTGGATGCCATTTTATCCTATACAGGTTCTTGTGGATATACTTTCCCTATTTTCGACGCTTCTTACAGAGAAGAACCAAGTATTTTTTATGATGATTATTATGAATATAACTACTAGGAGGTTACCAGTTTGCGAGGAATGAAAGTAGCTTTAGCTTCTACACTATTAGTATCCGTTCTCTCATTTACAAATCCGGCTTTAGCTGCTAATACATCTTATAGGGATGCTGAAAATGTAGGGAAACAACTTGTGCAACAAAATCAACTAGTTGTTGATAGCATCAATACTGGAGATCTTGAAAAAGTGGATGTTCTATACAATGAATTCACAAACACGATTGGGAAAATGGAAAGAGCCATTGGAAAAGTGTCAGGTAGCTCAAATCGCTCAAAGCTTTTAACCAAATATGTGAACCCTTCAAAGATCACAAAAGAGCGAGTAATTTATGAAATTTCTCAATTAAGATTGTTAGAGTCGATTGAACGGTCATTTTTAGATGGTAGTTCCTCTAAAGGGAATAGCGATTTAAAAAAATTGGACCGCCTGAAAAAAAGAGCGGTTGATATAAAGAAAGCCGGTGGCTATGCACAGCTTCCAGCAAGGGTTTCTACTTATCTTACAAACACAGAAAATAGAGTTAGAAATGGAAATCTTGTAACAAATCTAGGTCCACAACTAACAAATATCAACGTTTCAACAGCAACATTTGGAACAACTAGCAACGGCGAACCGGTCATGTTATCTCTTCTTCAAGGCTTACCTGGTACATTAGCTGTTACAAATCTTTATACAAAAGAGCTCGTTGATGTAGAAGCTCTTCCTGATACAACAACAGGCTGGTCAATTGAACAAGGAGCTTCAGGTTCGTACTATATCGGTACAACACCAAATGAGCTGCTTTATAAATATGATGTGAATTCGAAAAAGCTAACAAAGCTGGGGAAAGCAACAACAAAAAATAATACTGTGATTTGGGATCTGGACTATTCTTCTTCAACGAAAGCTGTTTACGGTGTTACTTCAAATGAAGGGAAAGCATTCAAATACGAAGAAGGAAATGGATTTTACGATTACGGCACAATTGTTTCAGGGAAAAAGGATGCAAAGAGTGTTGCTTATGCGTCAAACAATATACTATTTGCAGGGATAGGTTCACCTGTTGATCTTATTGCTTTTGATTTGAACTCGAAAAAGAAGCAATCGATTCTACCGAGTCAGTATAAAGGCGAGAAATCAATTCAATCTTTAGATGTTGTAGACAATTTGTTGTTTGTAAAAGTAAACCCAACTGCAAAAATTCTTTATTTTGATGTGAGTTCAAAAAAATACCTAGGTGAATTTCCTGCATCGTCGTTTGGTGTTTCTGAAAAGCATGGAAATGTTGTGTACTACGGATATGAAAACTCAATTTATTCCTTTAACCTATCAACAAAGGAAAGAAAAGAAATTGTAAAAGGGAAAGTACCAAGTACGATCACATCTTTTAGTCTATTAAATGAAGGAAGCAATGGCTATACACTGGTTGGTAAACTAGGAAACAATGAAAGGTATTTTACGTATAACTTCGATCGTGAAGCGTTTCATCACGACTTAATGACACTACCTGCACAGCCAATTGAATTACATCATATTGGCGCAGATAATAGTGGGAATATTTATAGCAGTGGATTTCTGAACGGAAGCTTGGCTGTGTATTCTTCAAGTACCAACGAAACAGAAACAAAAGGTACAACTGGTCAAGTGGAAGGCTCAGCACCAATCAGCGGCAAGATGTATTTAGGTGTTTATCCACAAGCAAAAATCATTGAATATCAGCCACAAACGAATCAAAAAACAGAGATTTTAAACTTGAAAAATTACGGGCAAGATCGACCAACTGCGGTTATTAATATTCCTGGCACAAATAAGCTTTACATTGGAACAACGCCTCGCTCTGGAAATGCAGGTGGAGCACTTGCAGTATTGGATGTTGGTAACAACAAAGTAACTGTGAAAAATAAGCTGATTCCAAACCAAAGCATTGTGTCTCTTGCATATTCTAAAAATCAAGGCAAGGTATACGGAGGAACATCAATTTTTGGACAACCGAATGTAGATCCGGCAAAAACAAATGCTGTGCTGTTTACAGTTCCAGCGAATAACCCAAATGCAGCTCCTGTACAGGTGAAAATGCCATTCAAAAATATTCGTTTCTATTCTGCGATTACGGTTGCTAATAATGGAGTTGTTTGGGGACTAGCAGATGAGATACTGTATGCATATGATCCTTCAAAGGGAGTTATTTTCAGCCGGAAAATTGTTAATGATGTTTCAGGTCATGCACCGAACGGCTCTTTAATTATCGGTAAGGATGGTTATCTATATGGAGCGGTGGAAGGAACTATGTTTAAAGTGAATCCGAATAATAAAAAACTAGTTATTTTACGAAATAAAAAAGATGTGAAACAAGTGATTCAGGATTCCAGCGGTACAATTTATTTCCATGACGGCGCTCGTCTTTGGAAGTATTCTATTTAACTATAATGAAGGGGCAGCTCTTATTTTAGGGCTGCCCTTTGTTACAAATTAATTTAATTTACTTCTTGTTTCTGCTTCATATCTTTCTAAGAAAGTCTTCATGCCAGGCAAATTAGGGTATTTTCCAGGATACAATTTATTCCCAGCTTCCTTAATCTCAATAGCTCGGTTCTTTAAACGATCAAGCTTTTTGAATTCTTCTATAGCTGCCGCTTGATTATTTTGACTAATAATTTCATTAATATCATTTAAAAGTTCAAAAATGGAAACCTCATAAATTACAGTTTCACGAATGATTTTTGCTTCCTTTACGAGTGCCTCTGCCATTATTTCACGCGTTTCACTTCCGTATATTTTTCCAATTAAAAGCTCATCTTTTCTTATCTTTGCAGATAACTCGTGATAGGACTCGGCAAGCTCAGGTGTAAACGAATCATGTTGAACAAAATCCTCCACTTTTTCTTTCGAAGGAGTGACTTCATTTTGTCCCACCTTCACAGCATCAATAAAGTGAGCGGCCCTCATTTGATAGATTTTTGCAGCATCTAGTCCTTGTTGAAGTTGTTGCTTATTTTGTATAGAGTTAATTTTTTCTTGAGCATTCAAAATAGCTGTTTTTGCTGCCGAGTAGTCAGAGCTGAATTGAGAAGAGATTTTTACGTCAGCTATTGATGAAGCATCGTAATTTCCTCTTAACTTATTAGATTTGATTTGTGCATCAGCCACAAATTTCTTTGCCGTTTCCTCAGCATGATCACCTAACAGAGTATTGATTTCACTTGTCTTTCCGATTACCATGATTGGCTTTTTCGCAGGATCAATCCATGTTAGAAGCTTCTTAACATTTACTTCTGCAAGAGCAACACAACCAGCTGTTGGACTTGTTGAGCTTCTCCAAACATGTAAGAAAATTGCACTTCCTTTTCCCTTTACAATTGGGCTTGTGTTGTAATTAATGACCACCGCATATTTGTAAAGTGGCTGTTTCAGTTTTTCGAAGGAATTCCAACGTGTATTAGGGTTTCCGCTATAAGTTACCCATTTGTTGTAATCAGATGAAGTAGGGTCATCGATCCAATAATCATTTGATGTGGTTGATCGGTGTGGAAGCTTCACTCCATTCGGTTTTTCTCCCCAACCAAAAGCAGTGCCGAGAGTGTAAACTCCCGCCGGCGTAATGCCGTCACCTTCTTTTTGCTTAATAGAGATGCCGTTTTTCCCAACAACAGCAGACATTTTAGGAAGAGCTTGTTTCCATTCACCATTGGTATTTTCATAAGTCGTTACAACAGCACCTATTCCACCGTTGTTATTTACAATAATAACTTGATTTTCCTCACTGATTTCTTTTAGACGATCGAATCCGTTAAGTTGGCTACTGGATGCAGATGTTTGTTGTGAAAACATCGCAAAAATAACCAGAAGTGACAGCATAGAGAATAGTAGTTTTTTCAAAAATGATACCTCCAATTCAATTTCTTCTATTATATAAAAGGCTACGAAAATTTCATTAAATTTAAGTCTATAGACAAAGAGAAGAGAATACAAGAAGGTTAATTTGCATGAATTTACCAAATGTCCCTTAAATTTAACTTTTAAAATACAAAAAAAATGATACAATTACTTATTAGTAATCTACTATCTATTACGAAAGAGGATAAACGATGAATAAAAGACAAGATCGTCATAAAAAGAAAAAAAAGAAAAAGAAATTTGTTAGAGGGTTTTTCTTCCTTCTAGTTCTTATACTTGGTTTTGGTGGTTTTATTTTTTATCAATATTACACTGGCCTACAGGCAGCGGGTGAGGGATTTGATAAAAATGCTGCGACTGACTTTGAAGGAGCAGCAGTCGATAAGTTAGGGAAAATCAATGTTCTGTTACTCGGGATTGATTCCCGAGGTGAAGAAAAGTCACGAACTGATACGATCATGATTGCACAATACGATACAAAAGAAGGAACTGCTAAGCTTGTATCGATCATGCGTGATACGTATGTTGAAATACCGGATTACAAAAACTATAAAGTGAACACAGCTTACTTCTTAGGCGGCCCTGAATTGTTAAGAAAAACAATTGAAGAAAACTTTGGAATTGATCTTCATTATTATGCATTAGTTGACTTCAAAGGCTTCCAGCAGGTTGTTGATACACTTGCACCTGGCGGAATTGAGATGGATGTTGAACACAGTATGTCTAAAAACATTGGTGTAAGTCTAGAGCCTGGTGTGCAAATGCTTGATGGAGCAGAGCTGCTTGGATATGCAAGATACCGTGGAGATGCCAAAGGTGACTTTGGACGAGTTGAACGTCAACAGAAAGTAATTAATGCTTTAAAAGACGAATTAATTAGTGTGAATGGTGTAACGAAGCTTCCTAAATTAATTGGAACGGTACAGCCTTATATTGAAACAAATGTTGATGGTGCTGAAGTGATTGGTATTTTAAAAGACTTTGTTTTAAACACACCAGAAGACATTGAAACAATGACAATTCCTGTTGAGGGCTCGTACACAAGTAAAAGTTATTCTCATGCAGGTTCTGTATTGGAGATTGATATGGAAGAGAATAAAGCGGCGTTGGATGCGTTTTTGAGTGGTAATAGTTCGTCGGTTGTGAAAAGTGATTCGGAAGAGGAACAGTAATTAGATTTTGAGGGAATGCTCAGGCCTTTTTGGAGGCCTGGGCGTTTTTTGTTTGATAGCTAGTTGTTTTTATAGGAGATGAAGACCGAAGTGGAGGTAGAAATGGGGGGAGATGGTCTTCATGAGGTGG
>NZ_NUMC01000099.1:0-40283 GCF_002577655.1 Bacillus sp. AFS040349
TCTGCCCCCCTCCACCATTTCCCTTTTAGTGGCGGTTGTGGCGAAGTGGTTAACGCATCGGATTGTGGTTCCGACATTCGTGGGTTCGATTCCCATCAGCCGCCCCAATTGTATATTCAGACATCGTTGCTTAGTATCTTGTTACTTAGTAATTTTAGATGCTTAAAAGCACTTAGTTGTCGACGATATTCCCTTTAGAATATCCTCTTGCTGGTGTAGAGCACGAGACTTTTATTTTTGTGTAGAAAGTTTGGAATATGAAGTGATCGACACCGATTAAGGTTGAAAGTATACCTAGTAGTCGACGATATTCCGTGATATTTCCTGCAGAAATACCCCAGAATATCCTCTTGCGATGAGGATTCATGTAGCAGATTCGAAGAAGCTGCACATGAAGCAACTTCAGTGGGCTATAGCCAAGCGGTAAGGCATCGCACTTTGACTGCGACATGCGTTGGTTCGAATCCAGCTAGCCCAGCCATTTATTTTAAGGCATCATAGCCAAGTGGTAAGGCCGAGGTCTGCAAAACCTCTATCCCCGGTTCAAATCCGGGTGGTGCCTCCAGGACACTTTTTATTTGCGGGTGTAGTTTAGTGGTAAAACCTCAGCCTTCCAAGCTGATGATGAGGGTTCGATTCCCTTCACCCGCTCCATTATGGGCCTATAGCTCAGCTGGTTAGAGCGCACGCCTGATAAGCGTGAGGTCGATGGTTCGAGTCCATTTAGGCCCATCATAAGTACAATATAGTTGTTCCGCAGTAGCTCAGTGGTAGAGCAATCGGCTGTTAACCGATCGGTCGTAGGTTCGAGTCCTACCTGCGGAGCCATTTTTATTATGTGGGGAAATACTCAAGAGGCTGAAGAGGCGCCCCTGCTAAGGGTGTAGGTCGTGTAAGCGGCGCGAGGGTTCAAATCCCTCTTTCTCCGCCAGAAATACATATATATAATGCGCCTTTAGCTCAGCAGGATAGAGCAACGGCCTTCTAAGCCGTCGGTCAGAGGTTCGAATCCTCTAAGGCGCGTAATCTCGGAACTAACCCAAAATAGGGTTAGTTTTTTTGTGTTTATAAAATTTAAAGGTTTAAAAAATATTACTTCGTTCTTCAATATTTAACTTAATTTTCTCTCCTCAAAATTCCTTAGTACTATTGGTAACAAGTTCTGGAGTATCTATGTAAAGTGCAAAATTTTCGGATTCAATGATTGGTTGGACAATTTGATAATGAAATATATTAAGGTTTGGGGCATTGCCTAAAAGGGAAATCCATTTTTGTGATTTAAAAAAACTCATAGGATTCTGCATGTAGCCATCCTTTAAAATAAATTGTTACTATAGCTTGTTCTATGAATACCTATTTGTTCTGGAAGTTGAGGACAATATCATAACACATTGTCGCTTATTCTTTATCCATAAATTAGATACAATAATAAGAAACCGTTTATCTAAGGAGAATTCTCATATGAGTAGAGTAAAGGACATTACAACTCCACGACTTCAAAACTTTGTTCAATTTCAGAAAGACCCTCTTGCTTTCTTTTTAAACATGATCGATAAGGGTGAGGTTGTTTCGCTGCGAACAGGATTTAAACCATCTTATATTGTAAATTCACCTGATTTTGTTAAGGAGATATTAGTGACAAAGGATTCTTATTTTCGAAAGGGACGGACAACAAAAGTACTAAGGCGAACGATTGGTGATGGACTTCTTACTACTGAAAAGGAAGAGCATCGAAGACAAAAAAACTATTACCAGCCGATTTTCTATAAAGAACGTTTAAATCATTATGCGATGACAATGGTTGAGGAAACGAAGAAGCTTGTAGAAACTCTTCAGCACAGGAAGAATTGCAACCTAAGCGATGAAATGATGCAGTTAACATTAGTAATTATTTCAAAAGTTATGTTTGCAACAGATTTAGAAAAAAGCAAAGAGATGCTAGCGGAAGCTGTTAGTGAAACGATTGAGCAGACAGCTCACACCTTATTATCACCTGTTATTTTACCGTTAAATGTTCCAACGAAAAGACATAAAATACATAAACAGGCGATTTCTAAGCTTGAAAACATGATCTATGAAATTATCAAGCAAGCGAAGGAAAATCCGGAAAACTACCAAAAGACAATGGTTGGGATGATGTTAGATACAACATTTGCTACTGGTGAAAGAATATCTGATGAAGAAATACGGAATCAAATGATGACAATGCTCCTTGCAGGTCATGAAACATCAGCCAATTTACTAACGTGGATTTTTTATGCTCTAAGTCAAAATCCTGAGGTAGAACGGAAATTTCATGAAGAAATTGATGCTATTTCATTATTGGAAGAATCACCATTTGAAGTTTATAGTAAGCTAGCATATACTCAGCAAATGATGAAAGAAGCTCTTCGCCTGTTTCCACCTGCTTGGCTTATATACAGAGAGGCAGATAAAGATGTGGAGTTATTAGGGGAGACGTTTAAAGAAGGAAGCACTTTTATGATTTGTTCTTATGCCATTCATCGTAATCATGAGATGTTTCCACATCCAGAGGAGTTTCAGCCAGATCGGTTTGCGAGTGGTTCTAATGAGACACTTCCTCCATTTGCTTATTTTCCCTTTGGAGGGGGCTCCCGAAGCTGCATCGGATATAAGTTTGCCGTTATGGAAACGGTTTTAATATTAGCGATTATAGGGAGAAAATATAAATTTCAACATATTGAAGGTGAACAGGCTATACCTGATCCACTTGTTTCACTTCGAATAAAAGGTGGTCTTAAGATGGAGATCATAGAAAGGTAACTAAGGGGGGAAAAGTGTGATAAGAGATGTAGTAATTATTGGCGGTGGTCTTACAGGGGTAATGGCTGCAAGAACTCTAAATGAAAATGGTGTAGAAGATGTGTTGGTCATTGATAAAGGAAAAAGTCTAGGAGGAAGAATGGCAACAAGACGGATTGGAGAAGGAAGGGTTGATCATGGAGCTCAATTCTTTACAGTGCGAACAAAGTTATTCCAATCCTTTGTGGAAGAGTGGGAGCAAAATGGTTATGTAAGCAAATGGTTTGGTAAAACCTACTCACGCTATAAAAGTAATGACGGTATGAACAATTTAGTCAAAAAACTTGGTGAAAACCTGCAAGTTATGTTAAATACAAAAATCATTAACATTCATAAAGCAGAAGACCATTACTTATTATTAACTGAATGTAATACAAGAATTTCTTCAAAAGCGGTAATTTTAACTGCTCCAGTACCACAATCAACAGACCTGATTAAAAATCTAAAAATAGATCACACTTTAGATGGGATGCTAGCAAGGATTACGTATAATCCTTGCTTTGTGTTATTGGCTTCCTTAACTAATTCATCTCATCTCCCAGAGACAGGATTTCTTAATGAAAACTTGCCTGATGGAGTTGATCGAATTGTTGATCATAAGAAAAAGGGTATTTCAAATTTTACAATCCTTAGCATATACACAACAGGAAAATGGGCAAAAGATCATAATCACTTAGAAGATCATGAAATTGAAACACTTCTTTTAGATAAATTAACATCCTCCTTACAGAAACAAAATATAGTAGAGCTGCAGCTTAAGAGGTGGAGATACTCAGAAGCGGTTTCAACGATAAAACAGCCTTACTTAGATCTTGAACAAATATTTCCCTTATTTTTGGCTGGTGATGTATTTTTACATAAAGACGATCGTAGTGGGAAAACAAGGATTGAGAGTGCATTTCTTTCAGGGGTTGCAGTAGGAGAAGAGATGGCAAGACGTTTGAAAGGTTAAATTTATAATTTTCTGAATTTTATCGTTACATTTTATAACATGAATGTGGAATACATCTTTTACCTTTTGTATATTGAAGATAACAAAACAAAAGGTAAAGGAGCTGGCAAAATGATCAAAAATCAAGTAGGCTTTTTCACTTTCATTATTTTAACTGTAAGGATTGTATTAACTTATTGATATAGAGTCTAGACTAGGTAGGTGTGTATCGAATAAACACCTTTTAAAATGCTTTTGAACTAACTCGAATTGAGTCATCCGATAAACTTAGGTAAAATAGTAAAAAAGGATGCAGAAAAAGGTGTTTTAATTGAAGAAATATATCGTGGTTGGAGCGGGGATTCTCGGTGCATCAGCTGCTTACCATTTAGCTAAAGCTGGTGCTCAAGTAACCGTTATAGATAGAAAAGATAAGGGACAGGCAACAGATGCTGCCGCTGGAATAGTTTGTCCATGGTTGTCTCAGCGTCGAAACAAAGCATGGTATCAAATGGTCAAAGGTGGAGCTCGCTATTATCCGGAATTAATAAAGAAATTAGAAGATGATGGTGAAACAGAAACAGGTTATAGCAAAGTTGGAGCAATTAGTCTTCATAAAGACCCAGAAAAGCTTGAAAAAATGGCAGAACGAGCTGCTAAGCGAAGAGAAGATGCACCGGAAATTGGTGAAATTAACATATTATCACCCGAAGAAACACAGTCTTTATTTCCACCACTATCCTCAGAATACGGTTCTGTTCATGTAAGTGGGGGAGCACGGGTCAATGGAAGAGCAATTCGTTTAGCATTAGTCAGGGCAGCAAAAAAGAACGGTACCACTTTTATTGAAGAAAATGCAGTTTCATTAGTTCAAGATAAAAAACGTATTACTGGTGTTCATGTTAATAAACAAGTTATTGAGGCTAATCAAGTCATTATAACCGGAGGGGCTTGGTCACAGGAGTTATTAAGTCCATTAGGGATAAACTTTAGCGTTAGGCCACAAAAAGCACAAATTATTCATCTTCATCTCGAGAACACAGATACAAGCTCTTGGCCAGTCGTGATGCCACCTAACAATCAATATATTCTTTCTTTTGAAGAAGGTAGAGTTGTTGTAGGTGCAACACATGAGGATGATGTTGGTTTTGACCTTCGTGTAACAGCAGGTGGAGTTCATGAAATATTAAGTAAAGCTCTCGAGGTAGCACCAGGATTAGATGAAAGCACTATGGTTGAAACAAGAGTGGGATTCCGTCCATTTACACCTGGATTTCTTCCAGTTATTGGTCCTATACAAGGATATGAAGGTTTAATCGTAGCAAATGGATTGGGGGCTTCGGGATTAACGAGTGGTCCATTTCTTGGTTTAGAGCTTGCTAATCTTGCTATGGGAAAAGAAACTGAATTAGAGCTTCAATTATATAGCCCTGAAAATGCAATGGAATAGGAAAAAGGTGAGCCGTCATTTAGCTCACCTTTTTTTGTTAACGTCGATGTTGGACAAGGTCAATGGCACCTAATACTACGTGGGCAAGACCAAAACCAAAAACAGTATTTGCGACCATTTTATTAGAACCGCGTCTTTGTTTTAATGCATATCCAGTAGCAGTAACAGCTGAACCTAATGCAGTTGGTATTAATCCTTCACGAATATTCATGTCATTTTCCCCCACATCGTTGTTATTGGTGTAATAAACACCACGATTAGTGTGTGCATTACAAGGGGATTTATGTAAGGGATCATTTTAATTTAAATGGTATAAACCATTACTTTTAAAGTGAAAATACTTAGTTGATATAAAAAGTAAACACTAAAGCCTACAAAGGTAAAAAAGATTAGCAAAACAGCCGGTAAGAATTTTTTTATCATGTTTATTTCCTCGCAATCTAGTAAGTTAATAGTATCATCTTTGCCATTTTTGCTCTTTTTATACATGATAGATTTAAGATTTTTAATGGAAGAATTTGTATTGAATAAGTACATAATTTTAGACAACTAGAATAAAAATTTTTATATACCCCTTGATCTTTTTTCACCCAACATTATATAATGACATCATAAGTTAACCGTTTAACCGGGAGGCAATATGAATCAAAAAATTACAATACGTGATGTAGCTAAACATGCTGGAGTTTCGGCCGCTACTGTGTCATACGTACTCAATGGAGTAAACAAGGTATCGGATGAAACGAAAGATCGTGTGTTACAGGCTATTGAACAATTAAACTATCAACCGGATTTTACAGCTATAAGTTTATCGAAAAGAAAGTCCAAGATGATTGGTGTGATTATGCCATTAGTTGAAGATACCTTAGCACCGATTTTAAAGGAAAATCCATATGTTAGCGAATTGTTAAGTGGTGTTGAATATACTTGCCGGAAAAATGGATATGATTTTGTTATCTCCGGTATATCTAAAGCGGAGGAATGCAAAAACTGGATCATGAAGCGAAACTTAGATGCCCTTTTGGTTTTAGGGAAGTTTCCTGTTAATGTATTCGAAAAAATGAAACCGCTATCTATTCCGCTGGTGTTTGTCGATTCGTTTGAGGAGTATGCTAATGCATATCATAATATTCGCATCAATGACGAGCTAGGTGGATATTTGGGCACAAAGCATTTAATCGATATTGGTCACACTCAAATCTGCTTTGTACCAAATGGAAAAATAGATAGTGCGGTCGACGGTCAACGTTTTTTAGGTTTTAAACGGGCTCTTAAGGAAGCTGGTATTCCTTTTAAAAAAGAGATGGTTGTTGAAGGAAAATTAAACACCTTTGAAAATGGATATTCAATTGGATTAGAGTTAATGAAAAAACAAGATATAACAGGTATTTTTACCTCTTCTGATATTACTGCATTAGGAATCATTAAATCACTAAATGATCATAAAAAAAGAATTCCTGGAGACTATGCAATTGTTGGATTCGATGACTTGATGATTAGTAAATTTTCTTCACCGAGCTTAACGACAATACGTCAGGATGTTTTTCGAAAAGGATCAATTGCAGCAGAAACATGTATCACTGTGATTGAAAGTGAGGATGTACACACAGAGCAGATCATGCTCCCTGTTGAACTTGTTGTCAGGGATTCAACTAAAGAAAAGTCAGACATTTAAGGAGGTGAACTCATCTAATCGAAATAATTTGTTTGGTTTGTTAACCGGTTCACTAACTCCATTACTTTAGATGTAATAAATGGAGTGGTATTCAAGAGATAAGTTTAACAGATAACTAGTAAAAATTTGTATATGATAAATGATATAACTATGACATCATGATAAAAAATACGAATAGATTAGGATGAATACAATGACTAAAGTTACAGTATGGAATGAAAACAGACATGAAAAGAAAAATCCCGTAGTTAGTGAGATTTATCCAAAAGGAATTCACGGTGCTATTGCTGATTTTCTACAACAAGACAACAATGAAGTGAAAACGGCTACATTAGATGAGCCTCAGCACGGACTTACAGATGAGGTTTTAGAAAATACTGATGTACTCGTTTGGTGGGGGCATCTTGCACATGATGAAGTAGAAGACTCAATCGTCGAAAAGGTTGCGCAAAGAGTGTTAGATGGAATGGGACTTATTGTGTTGCATTCAGGACATTTTTCTAAGGTTTTCAAAAAGTTAATGGGAACAAGCTGTGATTTAAAATGGCGTGAAGCTGATGATAAAGAACGAATTTGGGTTGTAGATCCTAGTCATCCAATTGCAGAAGGAATTGGAGAGTATATTGAACTTGAAAAAGAAGAAATGTATGGTGAGCACTTCGACATTCCTACACCGGATGAGTTGATCTTTACAAGCTGGTTTGAGGGTGGAGAGATCTTTAGAAGTGGATGTACTTTTAAACGTGGTAATGGCAAGATATTCTACTTCCGTCCAGGTCATGAAACATACCCAACATACCATAACGAGCAAGTACAAACTGTAATAAAAAATGCTGTTAAATATGTAAAGCCTGTTAACCGTAAACGTCCTGTTTATGGAAATGCGAAGCCTTTAGAAACAATCTCAGCTAAGTAAGATAATACCTACTTTATAAAAAATAAGAAAAATTCATTTCACATATTAGGAGGAATTATTAATGGGAAAATTAAGAGTTGGTGTAATCGGTTGTGGAAGTATTGCTCAGTATCGTCACTTACCTGAATATGCGTCAAATCAACATGTAGAGCTAGTGGCTGTGTGATATTGTAGAAGATCGTGTGAAAGAAATTGCGAATAAATATGGTGCAAAAGCATTTACTGATTATAAAGAGCTGATCCATAGTGGAGAGGTCGATGTTGTTAGTGTATGTACACCTAACTACTTGCATGCACCTGTAACAATTGAAGCTCTAAATAATGGTCTTCATGTATTATGTGAAAAGCCAATGGCAACTTCTCAAGAAGAAGCAGATGCAATGATTGAAGCTGCTAAGAAAAATGATAAAAAGCTAATGATTGCTCATAATCAGCGTTTTGTACGCTCACATCAACTTGCTCGAGAATTAATTGAAAGCGGTTCTATTGGGAAGATTTACAGCTTTAGAACAGCTTTTGGACATCCTGGTCCAGAAGGCTGGAGCCAAGATGGTAGAGATAGCTGGTTCTTTGAAAAGGAAAAAGCATATATCGGAGCAATGGGTGACTTAGGTGTTCATAAAACAGACTTAATGCGCTATTTACTTGGAGAAGAAATTGTTGAGGTTGGAGCATTCATTGAAACATCTGCTAAAGAGTTTGCTGATGTTGATGACACGGCTGTTTGTGCCCTTAAAACGGAAAGTGGAATTATTGGAACACTTGCAGCAAGCTGGTCTTACACTGCAAAAGAAGATAACTCAACGATTATCTATGGTGAGAAGGCAATTATTCGTTTAGAGGATAATCCAGCTTATTCACTAGTTGTTCAATATACAAACGGTGAAGTAGTTAAATATGAGCTTGGAAAAATTCAATCAAACGATGAAGGCGGTCAAAACTCTTCACATGTTATTGATCACTTCATTTCAAGTGTTGTCGAAGATAAAGAACCTCTAATTACTGGAGAAGAAGGTATGAAATCGTTAGCTGTTATCATTGCTGCACTTAAATCAAACGAAACAAAAACAATTGCAAAAGTATTTGAGTGATGAGAATGAGTGATCTAAAAATTGGAATAATCGGAGTCGGTGGTATTGCACAAGGCCGACATATCCCAGCTTTTCAAGGCTTTGAGGATTGTGTAATATCAGCTGTAAGTGACGTTAACAAAGACAGAGCACAGGAAGCAGCTGAGAAATTTAAAATTGAGATGGTATTTGAAAACTATCAGGATATGTTTCAACATGTTGATGCTGTCGTTATTTGTACACCGAATAAGTTTCACGCGGAAATTACGATTGCAGCATTAGAAGCAGGAGTACATGTTCTATGTGAAAAGCCAATGGCACTTACAGCAGAAGAATGTGAAGCTATGCTTGAAGCTTCGAATCGTACAAATAAAGTATTAGCGATTGCTTATCATTATCGTTTTATGAAAAATTCACAGGCAGCAAAGAAAATGATGAGAGATGTAGGTACTCCACTTGTAACAAGAGTTAGAGCCTTGAGACGAAGAAAGGTGCCTGGCTGGGGTGTGTTTACAAATAAATCACTCCAAGGTGGAGGCAGCTTAATTGACTATGGATGTCACCTGCTAGATTTGGCTATTTGGTTAATGGGAAGTCCTAAGTACGTTGAGGTTAATGGAAGTACGTACAATGCATTAAGTAAACAACCTAATTCGGTTAATCAATGGGGTAGTTTTGACCATGAAACATTTAATGTAGACGACCATGTAACAGCATACATTAAGTTTGAAAATGGGGCGTCTTTATTACTAGAAACGTCATGGGCTGCAAATATATTGGATGATGAAGAGCACGTAAGTATATCAGGTGTTGATGGTGGATTAAGTGTTTTCCCTCTGGAGTTTTATGCGGCGAAAGATGACATGCTTATAAACAGTCAAGCTGCATGGATTTCTGGTGAGGATGATCCTGGTCTATCTCAGGCTAGGAACTTTCTTGATGCATGTCTAGGAAGAGCTGAGCTTGTTGTAAAACCAGAAGAAGCTTTGCAGGTTTCTCAAATTATTGATGAAATCTATCAATCAGCAGAGTCAAAATAATGAAGAAGTAAACTCATGAATGTCTAGAATCCTCTGGATATTCATGAGTAAAGATAATACTAAAGGAGGACTTTCAATGAAATTAGGTGTTTTTACAGTTCTATTTAATGATAAATCTTTTGAGGAAATGTTAGATCGAGTAAAAGCTTCCGGTTTGCAGGCAGTTGAAATTGGAACTGGTGGTTATCCAGGTGGTTCTCATTGTGACTTGGATGCATTACTTGAGAGTGAAGAAAAACGTAATGAGTACTTAGGAAAAATACAAGAGCGGGATTTAGTTATTAGTGCATTCAGTTGTCATAGTAATCCAATTTCACCAGATAAGGAATTTGCTCAAGAATCTCAAGAAACACTAAAGAAAACAATCAAACTTGCATCGTTAATGAATGTACCTGTTGTTAATACATTTTCAGGAACTGCTGGTGACCATGAGGGAGCAAAATATCCGAACTGGCCTGTTACTCCTTGGCCAAACGAATATGGCGATGTGCTAAAGTGGCAATGGGAGGAGAAGTTAATTCCATATTGGAAAGAAGTAGGACAGTATGCGAAAGAGCATAATGTGAAAATTGGTTTAGAGTTACATGGTGGATTTTTAGTACATACACCATATACAATGCTAAAGCTTCGTGAAGCGACATGTGATGCAATTGGTGCGAACCTAGATCCAAGTCATCTTTGGTGGCAAGGAATTGATCCGGTTGCAGCGATTAAAATTTTAGGTAAAGCTAATGCTATTCATCATTTCCATGCAAAAGATACTTATATTGATCAAGATAATGTCAATATGTATGGATTAACAGATATGCAGCCATATGGTGAAGTTCAAACAAGAGCCTGGACGTTCAGATCTGTTGGCTGTGGTCACAGTCTAACAGAGTGGAATGACATAATGAGTGCTCTACGTACTTATGGTTACGACTATGTTGTAAGTATTGAACATGAAGATCCAATCATGTCTATCGATGAAGGCTTTGAGCGTGCTGTTACTAATTTAAAATCTGTCTTAATTAATGAGCAGCCATCACAAATGTGGTGGGTATAAAGGTATTTTCTAGCCCCTCTTTTAAAGAGGGGTTTTCTTTTTTGTGAAAAGATCGGTATGATGGAATAGATTCGTTTGACGGAAATTAAA
This sequence comes from Bacillus sp. AFS040349, assembly GCF_002577655.1. Lineage (NCBI taxonomy): Bacteria > Bacillati > Bacillota > Bacilli > Caryophanales > Bacillaceae > Bacillus > Bacillus sp. AFS040349. The sequence continues at coordinate 11,041 of NZ_NUMC01000099.1, forward strand.
AAATAGGTGTGAGTAGATGAATAAAACAGTAAAACTGCAAATAAAATCTAATTTTGTTAATCAATTTCGATCAGGATATCCACTAATCAATAAAGAAGCCATAAAAAATATAAATGCTTTACAAGAAGAGGGAGCAATTCTCGATTTGTTTGATGAAAACAATCGTTTCCTAGCTAAAGGATACTATGGAATACAAAACAAAGGTAGAGGATGGATTTTAACGAATAATCAACATGAAGTGATTGATCAATCCTTTTTTGAGAATAAATTAAACATAGCTATAAATGCCCGCTCGTCATTTTATCAAGATGAAAATACAACAGCTTTTCGGATTTTTAATGGTGAAGGTGATGGAATTGGTGGATTAACGATTGATCATTATGATGGTTATTACGTAATCACCTGGTATAGTGAAGGAATTTATCACTTTAAAAAAGACATAATAGAAGCCCTGCAAAAAGTTGTGGTTTTCAAAGGTGTTTATGAAAAGAAGAGATTCGATGTTAAAGGAACATATATTGAGGATGACGACTTTGTTATTGGAGAAAGAGCAAATTTCCCTCTTATTGTAAAAGAAAATGGTATTAAATTTGCTGTTTATTTAAATGATGGAGCAATGGTTGGTGTATTTTTGGATCAAAAAGATGTCCGAAAAGCCATACGTGACAAGTATGCAGAAGGGAAGCATGTTTTAAATACCTTTTCTTATACAGGGGCTTTTTCTGTTGCTGCTGCACTCGGAGGCGCCGTTAAAACAACAAGTGTTGACCTTGCTAACCGAAGCAAAGCAAAAACAATAGAACAATTCAGTGTAAATGAAATTGATTATGAGGCACAAGATATTATAGTAGAGGATGTATTTAACTTCTTTAAATATGCTGTTAGAAAGAAGTTGAATTACGACATGGTCATACTAGATCCTCCAAGCTTTGCCCGCTCTAAAAAACATACATTTAGTGCTGGTAAGGATTATCCTGATTTATTAAAGCAAGCAATCCAAATTACCTCTAAAAAGGGGATTATTGTGGCTTCATCCAATTGCAGCACATTTAATATGAAGAAATTTAAAAGTTTTATTGATAAGGCTTTTAAAGAAAGTAGAGAAGCGTACACGATTCTTGAGGAATTTAGTTTACCAGCTGATTTTAAGACGCGTCGAGAATTTAAAGAAGGAAATTATTTAAAAGTAGTTATATTAAGTAAAAATTAATCTTGGCTAACAAGAACTTGTTCTTGTTAGCCAAGTATAGTAAGTAAAAAGTGAATGAATTAGTTAATAATAAGATATGATTTGTATTCTTTTATGATGTCTTCACGTTTACCGAGAAGTGAGCGATATTCTTTTAATAGTTTTGAATTACCTCGATCATGAAACCATTCCGAAAAAGCACGTTCACATTCACTTGAAATAGCTGCTAATTCGTCGTTAATTTCATTCATCTTTTTAATTTGAATTTCCTTAACCATTGGAGAGCCCACCTTTTCTTAAGTTATAATCAAATTCTTATATAAATGCTCTATCGAACACTGTTAGTATGAAGTTTTTTGTTGATGCTAGTGGGGTATTACCCTATTTAGGTGTGATGTAAACATAAAATGCAAAAAAAATAAAGAAGGTGTCATTTTGGAAAGAAATATGGTTAAGGGATGTCCGTAAATCGACATTTGTTAGGGAGGATTCCCATCATTTCATGAAGACTTAAAATCTAGTGAAAACTTTATAAGAATGAAATAAAAATAGACAATTCAGGAGCAAAACGAAAAAAACCTCCATTAGGAGGTTTTTTCAATATATAGTAAAGGGGGGGATACTATCACTATTCCCTGATTGAGAGATTTCTATACATAAAAAGATAAGAGAATTTTAGATAGATAATGTATTAAAATGATATAGAGTAAATTTTGTAGAAATAAAATTATTTCTGGGGAAATATGACGAATGGTTATTTCTCTTCAGAGAAAAAAGGCTATACTTATAATACTGACTTTTTAAATGATAGCTAAAAAGGGAATAATACGATTATTATTACTTTTTAAATAATGAGATCAACTGAATGTGTGTGCACAAACAGTCTAATCATAATAGTTACATAAAGCGGTAAATGTAAAGGAGAGTTACACTTATGACACTAGAGAATTTTTTACAAGAGCTTGAGCCATTTATTCAATCTAATTGGTCAAAAGCAGATTTTGAGAATCCTACGGCGATTCAGCTTAAAGCCGTTCCACAAATACTTGAAGGAAAAGACGTGATTGCCGAATCCCCAACTGGAACAGGGAAAACATTAGCGTACGTGCTACCATTATTAAATAAAATTGATGTGAATAGAAAAGCGGCACAAGTTGTTATACTAGCTCCTTCAAGAGAGCTTGTTATGCAAATTTTCGATGAAGTGAAGAAATGGTCAGAGGGTAGTGGGATTACAAGTGGTTCCTTTATCGGAGGAGCAAATGTAAAAAGACAGGTAGATAAGCTGAAAAAGAGTCCACAAATCATCCTTGGGACACCAGGAAGAATCTCTGAATTAATAAAAATGAAAAAATTAAAAATGCATGAAGTAAAGACGATTGTTCTAGACGAAGGAGATCAGCTTTTAATTCCTGAACACAAAAAAACAATACAAGATATTGTGAAAACAACTCTTAATGAAAGACAAGTAGTACTTTTTTCAGCCACTTTAAATGAAAGTACAGAATCGAAAGCAAGAGATCTAATGAAAAAGGATCCTGAGATTATCACAATTGGAAAGGAAGAAGTACCAACTGGAAAAGTTGATCATGTTTATCTTGTTTGTGAACAAAGAGAAAAAGCACTTATACTGGAAAAGCTCGTGAAGAATATTCCTATGAAAGCATTAGGATTTGTAAAGGATATTGGAAATTTGAGTGTATTAGGTGAGAAACTCGAATACAAAGGAGTGGATGTACACCTTTTGCATAGTGACACTAAAAAAGAGGAGAGAGAAGCTGCGTTAAAAAGTCTTCGAACTGAAAAGCAAGGACTTTTACTTGCAACAGATGTTGCTGCAAGAGGCTTGGATATCGCAGAACTTACACATGTTATTCATTATGACTTACCATCTACAAGCTCTCAATATGTACATAGATCTGGAAGAACAGGAAGACAAGGGGCTTCAGGAACTGTTGTATCGATCGTGACAGAACGGGAAGAAAGGGAATTAAGGAAGCTGGCAAAGGAGTTAAACATTACTGTTAGAAAGAATGAGCTATATCGAGGAGAATTGACTGAAGTATAAGATTAAGAAAAAGGTCTAACACTTGGTTGTTAGATCTTTTTTGATGTTTTGGAAGAAATAAGTTATTGGGAACTTTAATTTATAAAAAATGAAAACACGCCACTCTATATGAGCAACGTGATTTCTTAGCCTGTTGTATATTCTGTGATGTAGTAATACTTTATGTTCTAATCCCATTTGTTATTCATTTTTTAATGAACTAATCTTCTAATTCCATTCGTATATATTTTCTTGTGTTTGGACCGTATATTCCATCATCGGCAAGAGCTGCGTACATTAATTGAAATCTTCTTACTGCATCTTCTGTTCTAGGGCCATATATACCATCAATTTGACCTGGATCAAAGTTGATTTGCTTTAATGCACGTTGAACTTGCCTAACTCCTTCTCCTTCACTTCCACGTCGAAGAACTCCTGATGGTAGAGGGAAATCAGGTGCGGAAATTCTTTGTTGATTTACTTGTTGTAATTTAGATAGTGTATTTGGTCCCACTAAACCATCAACAGCTAAATTAAACCTTCTTTGAAATCTCATTACTGCATTTTCGGTTTCTTCACCATAAACTCCGTCTGCACCGTAGCGGGGTAAACGGTAACCCGCTCTTATCAGTTGTTGTTGAATATCTCGAACAAATGAGCCGGAAGCACCTTCACCAATCGGTAAAGTAACAGATGTTCCCTTTACCACTGGAGTAGGACGAGGTTCACTTTGTTCCTGTGGATTAACAGTTACTGTACCATTAAAATTAGCAAGTGCTTCGGATACATCCTCAATAAACATAGACCAAGAGATACCGTTACTACGTAAGATCCCAATTGGATCAGTTCTTCTTGCTGGGTCAAGTGTGGCATGTGCAACAATATCTGAATTAGGATCTAAATTAAATCTGTCACAAAGATAGGCATGATACCATATATAGCGATTATATGCTTCTTGAAAATTGATTGTACCTCCATGACATAACTCCACTCCAATTGCAGCACTATTGGCATTTGCACCAAATAGCCTGTTATCAGTTGTTACATTCGAACGAACATGATAAGCAATTTCAGTTAAAGGAATTATTTCTAAAATATATTTATCATCAATAAAGGTATGGGCAGAAGCGGATGGTTGCTGAGTATCAAAGTAGTTGCGGTTTCCATAAGCAGTAGAGCCTGGATTTCCTGTATCATGACTAACAATAAAGCGTACTGTACCAATACGTTGTCCAGAGCGGGAGTTTCCAGTACGAATATAATCCTGTGTAATCTCGTATGCCAACTATAACACCCCTGTCTTATTTTTATACAAACGACTACATTGCAGTATATGTCAATAGGCATATGATTGTTAACAGAATTAAATTATTTACGTTATCCACAAAATAAACATTCGTTATTTTTAGGATATAAACAGTTATTGTGGATAATTTAGCACTATAAACAAAGATACTAACATGTTTATCCACATTATCCACAAATTTCAGGTTGAAATATCCACAAATTATCCACGAAAAATAAAAGGAAGTGGGGATTCCCACTTCCTTTTCAGCATACGTATTATAAATTTCTATTAGCGCGTTGTCTTTGATCAGCTGCTTTTGCTCTTGCTTGAGCTTCAATGTCGTCTTGGTCAGCTAATTCCCTTGAAAATTCCTGGTCAATTCCATCTCTTTTTAAGTTTTTAGGTGTTTGTGGAAGTGATGAAGAGTTTTTGTCTCGTGCTTTATGATTATGTTTATGACCTCTGCCCATGAAAAAAGCCCCCCTAAAAATATTGAACATCTTGTTCAATATTAGGATGGCTTTTTTTCATCATTTCATGTTGGAAGTTAGTGTCTTTGTTTACTTATGTATCCACCAGCTCGATCGGCATTTTTGAACTCACGAGAATATGTTACTTCTTGCATACTTGAAAGAGTACTTTTTGATTTATCTCTTTTCTTTTTTTCTGATGCCATCATAATCATCCTTCCAAAATGTAGTATTCATCATTAGTTTTGACATCATCAAGTTTATTCATACAATAAGAGGTGAAAAATACAAAACAGGTGAAATTCATTTGAATTTCACCTGTGGTTATTAAGCTTCCTTAAGTTGTTGTTCTTCAGACTCAGAAGCATTGTGATATGTGTAAATTGTATATTGGTCTCTTGAAATTTCAAAAAGGTTAAAAATATCTTCGCCGTTGTTTATTTGCTCAAGCAAATGCGCTCTTGTTTCATTTGCATTTACTACGTAAGGAAGCTTCTCAGCAGCCTTTGTTGAGCGAATATTTTGTTTGCGAATTCTTAAGAAAATCATTTCAATATCTAGTTCATAAAATAGTTCATTGAAAAACGCATCTTTTGCAAGTTTGTTGTAGCCCTTACCATGAAATGGCTTTCCAATCCAAGTTCCAAGAAAACCTGCCTTGTCTTGAATATCAAACAAACTAATTGTACCGATTGGAGATCCCCATTCATCTAATATGGTACGTGAAATCAATTCACCTCGTTCTTCAGCCTCAACCGTTTGTTTTGTTAGGAATAAATATTCTTCAAAAGAATTTGCTTTATGACGCACAAAAGGGAAGACTTCAGGGTGAATCATGTGTTCATAAAGTGCTTGACTATCATAAATATCACGTTTTTTTAGCATCTGGATCCCTCCAACCTGAGGGCAGACTCCACGTGATATGGTCGTCTCCACCCTCGAAATTTTTTATGTTGCCTTACATTCAAAAAATTTCGGGGTGGGAATCGAACCCACTAGAACCAGAATAGCTGGTGGCGCACCATTTGCCTTCCCATTACTAGATTTAGTTGTTCATATTTGCTTTTTCATTAAGTGAAGACAATGGTGTGAAATCACTTCTTAATGTTACTTCCATGGAGTATAATACGGCATTTTATATGAAAAAGATACTCCTTTTTTGTCGAATTCAAAAAAAATTTTTTGTATCTTAAAATAGTAGTTGATAGATGTGCTTTTTTTGAGTTTTGGTAAAATATTCTGATAACAATGTGTAGTAAATAACACGGTTTAACCCTTTACTAAAGAGCAGTGAAAATAACCGGGTTATCATAAAGAGAATGAGGGGGAAAATGATATCGCTATAATATTTCTTTGTCGGTTTTTATCTGTTCAGTGTAAAAAAATAATTGTTCTGTTTTTGCTATTACAGAGCAAGTCAATCTTAACTAGTTTTCTTTATATACGATATTCCCATCAATCATCGTTAGTTCAGGTTTTGCTAAATAATGAAAAGGGTGAGTATTCCAAACCACCAAATCAGCATCTTTACCAATTTCAATACTACCAACCCTATCTGCAACTCTTAAATTACGTGCAGCTGTAATGGTGATACCTTCCAATGCCTTTTGCTCGTTAAACCCTTCTCTAACAGATAATGCTGCACAAAGATTAAGGTATTGAATTGGGGTATAAGGATGATCGGTTGTAATGGAAACTTCTACACCTCTTTCAGAAAGCTCATGGTATGTTGACCAACTTTTGTTTTTTAATTCAATCTTAGATTTTCTTGTTAAAGTAGGTCCAACACATACTTTTACTCCTTTCCCGATTAATTCTTCAGCAATTAAATGTCCTTCTGTACAATGTTCAATCCGATAATCTAGATTGAATTCCTCTGCGAATCGGATCGCACTCATAATGTCGTCTGCACGATGAGCGTGAATACGAACTGGTATTTCACGTCGCAATGCCTTTTTTATTGGGATTGAGCGGAAGTCCTCTTTTTCATCACAATACTTTGCCTTGTAGAATGCTTCACGAAGCATCCCCATAATTCCCATTCGGGTAATGGACTCTTTGTTCCCGTGGCTATGCATACGCTTCGGATTTTCCCCCAGAGCAATTTTTAAGCCTGCTGTTTCTTGAATAACCATTTTAGAAATGTTAATTCCAAATGTCTTAATAACAGAGGTTGTACCCCCTATAACATTAGCGCTGCCGGGCATAACATGAGCTGTTGTTATGCCATACTTTATTGCATCTTTGAAGGCTGGGTCTAATGGATGTACTCCATCTAATGCTCTGATATGTGGCGTGAGAGGCTCAATCGTTTCATTTGCATCATTTCCTGCCCAGCCAGTACCTTCATCATAAAGACCTAGGTGTGTATGGACATCAATAAATCCAGGGAAAAGAAATTTGTCTTTACATATAATGGTCTCAGCTTCTCCGTTTGTGTCTATGTTTTTGCCAATTGCGACAATCTTACCCTCTTCAACTAAAACATCTGCCTCATACAATACTGGTGAAACAACAGGATAAACTGTTGCTTGTTTAAAAAGTGTAGATTTCATAGCTGGCTTCATTCTCTTTCTCTTAAAATAATTTTTTATCTACAGTTCAACCGTCAGAAAAGTCAACATTATTGAGATTTTAATATGTCACCCAATGCCTTATCAAGGGAGGGGTATATAAATTGGTATTGACTTGTTAATGCCTTTTCAGGCAACACCCGTTGGCCCTTTAATAGTAAGAGACTCATTTCACCTAACAGAGCTTTTATTGCAAATGAAGGAGCTGGCAACCAATGTGGACGTTGTAGTTTTTTTGCAATTGTTTTTCCAAACTGATTCATTTGCACCGGATTTGGAGCCACTGCATTTACAGGGCCTGTAATCTGTGGTGTGTGGATAATATGGTGAATAAGATGAACCAGGTCATCGATATGAATCCAAGATACCCACTGTTGGCCTGAACCCAGTGGACCGCCAGCAAATAGTTTATAAGGTAATACCATCTTTGGTAGTGCTCCTCCCTCTCCAAGAACAATCCCAAACCTTGTTAAAACGGTTCTTACACCAAGCTCGTTCATTTTGTTCGCTTCCTTTTCCCAAACCTCAACAGTCTTTGCTAGAAAATCTGTTCCCTTGATAGTAGATGTCTCTGTGAAAGTTTGGTCTACAGAGGTATCGTATATTCCAATTGCACTTGCATTTATAAAAACAGACGGTCTTTTTTTAAGGCCTTTTATTATAGAATATATGGCTTTAGTAGACTCGACGCGACTATCTACGATCTCTTTTTTTGCCTTTTCTGTCCATCTGGTATTAATGGTTTTTCCGGCTAAATTAATTACTACATCAACACCTTCCAAAGCGGAGGTTGGGTTTGAGCTTTCTGATAACCACTGAACGTAATGCAGGTTATTTTCTGAAGAAGTTTTTTTACTTCGTGTTAAAATATAAACAGAGGAACCTTTGCTTAAAAAATGTTGGGTTAGATGCTTCCCGACAAAGCCGGTTCCACCTGAGATGGCAATTTTCATAAAATCAACTCCTATTAATGAATCGTTATGTTAGAGTGACGTATCTCTTTCATTTATACCCTTTTTTAAAAAAATAACCTCATTTGAATGTGTTATAACAAGTTATGAGTAGGTGATTAACATGGCAATTATTACAAAAATTACTACACAAAAGCAATCTGATGAAAGATACAATATTTTCCTCGATGATGGAACGGGGGAAAAGTATGCTTTTAGCGTTGATCAAGATATTTTAATCAAACATAATCTCCAAAAAGGCAAAGAACTAGATGAATTTGATATTGTTGAGATAAAATATGGTGATGATAGAAAAAAGGCTTATAACAAGGCGTTAGAGTTCTTAAGTTATCGTATGCGATCAGTTAAAGAAGTAGAGGAATATTTGGCGAAAAAAGAATATCATGAATCGGTCATAAAGGAAGTTATCCTTAAATTAAAAGAATATAACTATGTAGATGATTTTGAATTTGCACTAGCCTATGTGCGGACTCAGAAGCAAACAAATGGGAAAGGTCCTACTATATTAACTCGTGAATTGGCTACGAAAGGAATTGGACAATCTATAGTAGAACAGGTCTTGGCGGAATATAGTAAAGCAGAGCAGCTTGAAGAGGCCATTTCTCATGCTGAAAAACTCTTGAAAAAAAATAATAAACTTTCAACCATTCAGCTTAAGCAAAAAATTGAGCAGCATCTACTAAGAAAAGGATTTTCCTATAACATCATTTCAATTGCGTTAGAGGAAGTCGATTATGAGCAAGATGAATCTGAAGAGTGGTTAGCGTTAGTTAAGCATGCGGAAAAAGCTCAGAGAAAATATCAAAATGAAGATCCTTATCAATACAAAATGAAAATGAAACAGTTTTTATACAGAAAAGGCTTTGCGATAGAACTAATTAAAAAGTTTTTAAATGAATAATTAAAGCAAGGGGAAATGGTTGTGAATACTAAGCGCTATAGTGAAATGACTGAGTATGAATTGAAAAGTGAAATTGCAACATTGAAGGAAAAAGCTAGGAAAGCAGAGCAGTTAGGAATTGTTAATGAGTTTGCTGTATTAGAACGGAAAATTACAATGGCAAAATCATATCTTCTTGATCCAAAAGAGTTTAAGTCTGAAGAAGTTTATGAAATTGATGGTGCACCTGGTGAATTCTTTAAAATAAATTATATGAATGGGATCTTTGCATGGGGGTATCGGTTGGCTTCACCAGACCATGAAGAAGCTCTGCCAATATCAATGTTACTAAAGGGCTGACAATACCTGTCAGCCCCATTAACTATTTGTTTTAAGAAAAATGATTGTGTTTATTAAGAATAAGGATTTTCTCGTTGGCCAGATGCTCTCATTCGTTCTTGTGGATGAGTATTAATCGTGCCATTTGCTCGCTTTGATGCAAACTCATCCTTCGCTCTTGGTTCGCCTTCAAATTTGTTGTTATTCATATTTGGGAATCCTGATTCTTTGTTACGCAACACAATCCCCTCCATTCATCATTTGCTTCAATCATTGAAGCGTATTTATAGTATGGGCCCTGTAGAGTCTAAATATTAGTAACGAATCCTACCTAGAGGTGATAATTATGGAAGAATACTTTGAGCGATTAACAAATGAGTTATTAAGTAAAAACACTAGCCTTTCGTATGCACAAGCAAGAACATGGGTGGAGCTGTTATGGGAAGATTTCGAATCTACCCAAGCAAAGGCTGGAAGAACTTACAAAGGAAAAGAAATGACCGAACAGGTTGTTAGACAGTTAATTATCCATTATGGTGACAAACTTCATGATTTCATAGCAACAAACCCTAAATATAGTCACTTATTGAACAATGATGACCACCTAAAACATTAAATGAACTTAATTAATTAAACGTTTGTTTAAATAAGAAAGGCTGACATGATGTCAGCCTTTAATCGTTAATCAGGTATAAGCTCCAACTTTTTTCGTAATTTTTCTTCGCTAAAAATCCAGCCAGTATAGGAGCTGACGATATTTAAGTCTTGATCAAGCTGCACAATTGCTACAAAGGGATAATACCCTTTACTTCGATATCGTAAATCAATAAATCTTACCTCATAATGATCAGTAAATTCATCAACCTCCCAACGATAAACAGGAGAGAAAGATAAGAAGGCAGAAATATTATCATCATCTTCAGCAGCCTTTATCACATCAGTCTGCGGTACAGGTACACGTTCAAATTCATCTAATATAATGATTTCTTCATTAACAGATCTGGCAACGTGAAAGTTTTTATCCGTCATAATGGCAATATGCCATTGTCTGAACCTCATTGTAGGTGAAATAATGATTTGTTCTATATTAGGGATGAGTTTATGCAATCGATGGATAATATTTCTTTGCATGATAAAACGAATGATATAATAGGCAATCAATATGGCATAAACAGTTAAAAAGGTGAAGCCTGGATGACCACCTAACACCCAAATGATAATTCCTACTACATGTGTAAAAAAGATAAAAGGATCAAATGTATTGATAATTCCAAGGGCAATCCACTTTTTTGAAAATGGACGAAGTGCCTGTGTTCCGTACGCATTAAATATATCTACAAAAACGTGCAGAACAATTGCGAGTAATGTCCAAAGATACAGATGGAGTAAATTACTCTCAGGAATAAAAATTGTTAACAATCCAGTAATTAAAAATGACCATAGTAAGATAGCAGGAATGGAGTGGGTAATTCCTCTATGGTTTCTAATATATTTTGCATTGTTTCTAAGTTTTAATATTGTATCAAGATCAGGAGCTTGTGATCCGATAATTGTACCGAACATAACTGCTTGTGCAGTTGGGTTATCTATTCCAACTGCGGGATCGAGAGTGGCTAAGCCACCTAAGGCTATTCCCATAACCACATGAGTTCCTGTATCCAAAATCATGTACCTCCTTATAATGGCTCAAGAGGAAGATCTCTTTGAGAGAAAAATCCTTAAAGATTCCTTGAATTTATATGTGACAATATTGTCCAATGTGAATAATTTTCTTGATTTTTAAAATCGTTATATAATAATAAGTCTTGTCCTATATTTAGGGGAGAGAGCCTCTAATAAATATTGTCTTATTATTATCTTTTCCCGATTAACCTGTAATTTAACATCTGGAGGAAAAATCTAATGGTAAATGAACTACAAAATAAATTAAAGGATTTTTCGATTCAAGAATTTCAACAAGATTTAATCACCTGGTATTTAGCCGAAAAAAGGGATTTACCTTGGCGTAAAGACCAAGATCCTTATAAAATTTGGGTGTCAGAGATTATGCTTCAGCAAACAAGAGTTGATACTGTTATTCCATATTTTAATGCATTTATAGATAAATTTCCTACAATAGAAGCTTTGGCTGCTGCAAATGAGGAAGAAGTATTAAAAGCCTGGGAAGGACTTGGATACTATTCAAGGGTTAGAAATCTTCATGCAGCTGTTAAAGAAGTGAATGAATCTTATTCGGGTATTGTCCCTAATACTCCTGAAGAAATTTCTAAGCTGAAGGGAGTAGGTCCTTATACAAAAGGAGCGATTCTTAGTATTGCTTATAATATTCCGGAACCAGCTGTCGACGGTAATGTGATGAGGGTTTTCTCGAGAATTTTATCCATTTGGGATGATATTGCAAAACCGAAAACAAGGAAGATTTTTGAAGAGACAACTTATCAGATAATATCAAAGGAAGATCCCTCATCATTCAACCAAGCAGTGATGGAGCTGGGTGCACTAATCTGCACACCTACTTCCCCTTCATGTCTTTTATGTCCTGTTAGGGAACATTGCTCTGCTTTTGAAGAAGGGGTTCAAGCTGAGCTCCCGATTAAAAGTAAGAAAAAGAAACCAAAACCGCTTCAAATGGCGGCAGCTGTTTTATATGATCAGGATAGAAGATTGTATATTCATAAAAGGTCTTCTACAGGCTTGTTAGCCAACCTTTGGGAATATCCTAATATGGAAGTTCAACAAGAAGCAGGTAACACTTATAGGAAGCAGCTCCAAGAGTTTTTACTTTCAACTTATGGTGCAGATGTTGAACTTTTAGAGTTATCCGGTACTGTAGAACATGTTTTTTCACATTTAATTTGGAATATATCTATTTTTATTGGTGAAGTAAACAACATTCCAAATGATCAACTTATTGCTGTAACAGAAAAAGAGCTAGAAAAGTACGCCTTTCCTGTATCACATCAAAAAATATATAAAATATACCTTGGGTCTGACAAATCTTAGTCAGACCCAAAGGTTTTAATCATATTGAACTCTAGTTCCATGAGTATAATCAGCTTCATTTCTTTTTAAGCCGCCACGAGCTTCAATTTCTTCAATAATTTCACGGTGAATGGTTTGTCCTTCAACATTAAGATAAGGAACCATTTGTTGAAGAGAGTGGTGGAAGTGGGCAAGTTCTTCTTTTTTCCACTCTTTCTTTGACATCATCGATAGTTCAGTCATATCACGACCAACATACATAAAACATCCTCCTCTAAATGACGAGATGTGTTCTTTTTCATCAAGACTTCTATCTCATAGAAGTTTCATTATATTATCTGATACAATAATAACATCTATTCGATTGTTTAATTTTAAGGAGTTGACAAAATGACCCAAGAAAATAAAGTAGCACTTATTACAGGTAGTAGTAGAGGAATTGGAAAAGCAGTAGCCATTCGTTTGGCAGAAAAAGGTTATAACATTGTTGTGAACTATGCACGAAGCAAAACGGCTGCATTAGAGGTAGTTGAACAAATTGAAAAATTGGGCGTAAGAGCTATTGCGGTTAAGGCTAATGTAGGAAAGCCGGAAAAAATAAAAGAGTTATTTTCACAAATTGATGAGGAGTTTGGCAGACTTGATGTGTTTGTAAATAATGCAGCATCAGGTGTTCAAAAGCCTGCAATGGAATTAGAAGAAAGTCATTGGGATTGGACAATGAACATTAATAGTAAAGCTCTTCTTTTCTGTGCACAAGAAGCGGCAAAACTAATGGAGAGAAATGGAGGGGGCTTCATTGTTAGTACAAGCTCACTTGGCTCGATTAGATATTTAGAAAACTACACAACAGTTGGTGTTTCTAAAGCAGCATTAGAAGCTCTTACAAGATACTTAGCTGTAGAATTATCCCCGAAAAACATTATTGTAAATGCCGTTTCAGGTGGAGCTGTTGACACGGATGCTTTAAAGCATTTCCCGAACCGTAATGAGCTATTGGAGGATGCAAGGAAGAATACTCCAGCAGGAAGAATGGTTGAAATAGAAGATATGGTTAATGCTATTGAGTTTTTATTAACGGACAAAGCGTCAATGATCAGAGGTCAAACGCTTATTGTTGATGGGGGCCGTTCTTTGCTCGTTTAGGCTGAAACGTGAGCACTAAAGGCTTAGAGTCTCAATAAAAATTTAATTTAAATTTTTTTTAAAATATGTTGGATATTAAATTCACCTCTAGGACAATCTATATTTCGTGGAGGTGATATCGAATGGCACAGAACAATTTCCAAACTGGTAAAACAGCATCAGGGACTAACATCCAACATGTAAAACAACAAAACGCTCAAAGTGCTCAAGGTAGCCAAGCTGGTGCAGGTCAATTTGGTACTGAATTTGCGAGCGAAACTAACGTACAACAAGTTAAACAACAAAACCAACAAGCTGAAGCTAACAAAAACCAAAATTCTTAATTAGCTAAAGCTCTAAGACACCTTTCCCACAGCGTGGAGAGGTGTCTTTTCTTTTGTGCTTAAGCTTGGGCGGTTTCGAATCATCGGAGATATTTTTCTAAAACGACAAAAGTTTCGGTTCCTCTACATAACTAGTCAAAGGATCAAAAAAATTTATGAAGAATTTAATATACAAAAGTGATTATGAATCTCTATTGAAAGGAGAATAAACATGAATTTTGATCAACTAGTAGGTGAGCAATTAAAAACCATGGATAAATTATTATACCTACAGTCAGAAATTGAAAGATGTCAGGATATAAAAACTCAACTGGCTGCCCTACAAGACGAAGCTAAACTCCAATCCATTCATGATGAAATCGCACAAATGAAAGAAGAATTAAATAAAATTCAACAAGTCTTTGAAAGACAAACAGAAGAGGTTATTCAGTCTTACGAAGATCAGAAGTTTGAGACTGTTTCATGAAACATTTTCAATAAAATAATTAACTCCGATTCCGGCATTTATTTATGCTGGATTTTTTATTGCTTCTGGAGAAAAGTAAGTTCAATAGCAGGAGTGGAGCGGAGTGTTTAGATGTTAGGGTGAATGAGTGACAATATGAAGACGGAAAGAAAGTGAAATGTCGTTCATTGGGTGTATGAACGACAAAACGAAGGAGGAAAAGAAGTGGAATGTCGTTCATCAAGTATATGAACAACAAAACCCTCGAATATGAACTAGCCTTATTATAAAAAATAGCTTCCCAATCGCCCTTATCATATAATTCTAACCTGCAAAACAGTATATAACCTTACAGTTATAACACTTTTATTTTCTTTTTTCCCTGACAAACGTTATAATGAAAGGAACTATATAAGGTGAAGACGTTGTGAAATAGATTTCACGAAGCAACCAATCGAAAGAAGGGGAGAAAAGTGGGCTTTCCCAGGGAAGGAGACAAAATTCAAATTCATAGTTATAAACATAATGGCTACATTCATAGAGTCTGGGAAGAATCAACTGTATTGAAGGGTTCTCAGCACTGTATTATTGGTGGGAACGACAGAACTATTGTTACGGAATCAGACGGTAGAACATGGGTGACAAGAGAGCCGGCGATCTGCTATTTTCATGCCAGACATTGGTTTAATATTATAGGTATGCTTAGAGAAGATGGAGTATATTATTACTGTAATATTAGTTCGCCTTTTGTATGGGATGATGAAGCATTAAAGTATATTGACTATGATCTTGATGTGAAGGTTTATCCAGATATGACATATACAATTTTGGATGAAGATGAATATGAGCTGCATAGTAAGCTAATGAATTATCCAGAAGTTATTGATCTCATCTTAAGAAAAAACCTCGAAACATTACTTCGTTGGATTCGACAGAAAAAAGGTCCATTTGCACCTGAATTTATTGACGAGTGGTATGAACGATATTTAACATACGTAAAATAGTAAATGTAATAAGGGTGACTCATGGGGTCAGCCTTTTTAATTATTGTAAAACGATTCATATTGAGCTGGACGAAAGAGTATCAATGCAAGTAAGACTTACTATGACCAGCTTTAGTTCGTGAACCGAATGTTTGGCGTTAGATTAGAAACGGGGGATTTTTTTGGGGGTAGTTAAACGATACTTGGCTTTTGTAAAGCCTTATCGTCTACAAATTATAGGGACGATTATTATTGGAGTTATTAAGTTTTCTATTCCGTTATTATTGCCGCTGTTAATTAGGCATGTTGTGGATAATATCATTGGCGGAAACGGCACAGAAGCAGAAAAAACAAAAGAATTATTAACCATTATGGGCTTTATGTTTGTTTTATTTGTTGTCATTCGTCCACCTGTCGAGTACTATCGGCAATACTTTGCACAATGGACAGCAAGTAAAATTTTGTATGATATAAGAGATCAACTTTTCACTCATCTACAAAAATTAAGCTTGCGATATTATGCCAATACAAGAGCTGGAGAAATTATCTCACGTGTTATAAATGATGTAGAACAAACAAAGAATTTCGTCATAACAGGTCTGATGAATGTTTGGCTTGATGTTGTGACGATCATTATTGCCGTTGGGATTATGTTTTCAATGAATGTAAAACTTACATTAGTTTCAATTGTTCTTTTTCCACTTTATGGTTTGTCTGTTAAATACTTTTACGGAAGATTACGACACTTAACAAGAGTTCGCTCACAGGCTCTTGCAGAAGTTCAGGGGCATTTACATGAACGGGTTCAGGGTATGCCTGTTATTCGCAGCTTTGCTACGGAGGAATTTGAGCAGAAGCAGTTCGCGAAGGAAAATGCAAATTTTCTAGAAAAAGCTCTTACCCATACTAGCTGGAATGCCAAAACCTTTTCCGTAGTTAACACGTTAACTGATATTGCACCGTTAATTGTTATCACTTTTGCCGGGTATCAAGTTATTCAAGGGCAATTAACAATAGGTACAATGGTTGCGTTTATCGCTTATATTGAACAACTATATAATCCGTTGCGTAGACTAATTAATTCTTCAACCACTTTAACACAGGCCTTTGCCTCTATGGATCGCGTGTTTGAATTTATTGATGTTCCATATGAAGTGGTAGATAAACCAGATGCTAAAAAGGCTGATGGAGTTAAAGGAGAAATTGAGTTTCAGGACATATCCTTCCGCTATCAGGAGGATGAAGCGCTTATTATCGAAGGGTTATCTTTGAAGGTGAAAAAAGGTGAAACTCTTGCACTAGTTGGGATGAGTGGAGGAGGTAAATCAACTCTTGTTAGCTTACTTCCACGTTTTTATGATGTTACAGGTGGAAGAATTTTACTTGATGGAATTGATATTAGAGATTATGAAGCGCAAAGTCTCAGAGAACAAATTGGGATGGTGCTTCAAGATACATTCTTGTTTAGTAATACTGTGAGAGAGAATATTCTTATCGGTAAGCCTGGGGCATCTGAAGAGGAGATCGTTGCAGCAGCGAAAGCAGCCAATGCACATGACTTTATTACAAAGTTACCAAAAGGATATGATACTAAAGTTGGTGAAAGAGGAGTTAAATTATCAGGTGGACAAAAACAGAGGGTATCCATTGCGAGGGTGTTTTTGAAAAATCCACCAATACTTATTTTAGATGAAGCTACCTCAGCGCTTGATTTAGAAAGTGAGCATCTTATTCAAGAAGCACTTGAGAACCTTGCAAAAGAACGCACAACCTTTATTGTCGCTCATCGCCTGTCAACAATCACTCATTCTGACAAAATTGTCGTGATTGAGGATGGTAACGTGTTAGAAGAAGGAACACATCAAGAGTTGATGGATAAGCAAAGTCATTACTATAAATTATTTCAAATACAGCAATTAGATTAGTGAAAGCACAATCTTCTTATGGAGATTGTGCTTTTATATTTTCATAACAAAAAATAGGGTCAGCATCTGCTAAACCCTACTCTTCTGATAATTTAATTTCATTGTCTTGCTTATGATAGCTGTGGAAGCTGTAGATGAGCGTATCTAAGTGTTCAAGCTGTTCGCTATAATCAATGATCGTCGAAACGAGTGGTAATAGATGAAAAAAGTAAGTAGAATTTTGATCTTGTTGAAGTTCCATATAAGCATCCATTAAATGTTGTTTATTAAATTTATCTTCTTCTAACAACTCAGTTGATTGAATTGTTTTTGTTTTTCCGATAAAACGAAGTAATGCTTCTTCGTGAACATACAACAAATGATCCAATTCTTTAACAAGGACCTTTTGAAAGTGCTCGGGCATATGATGGAGATCATTTTCAAAACGGTGTAGTTTCTTCAAGGTATCTAAAGCTCTATTTGTTGTGACAATCATCTGGCGGAATAGCACAAGCTTTCTTGATTTAGAGTAGGTTTCTCTTTTAAAATAGTTTCGCTCTTCTTTATAATTTAAATAAAGCTGATCAAGCTTTATCATTTGCTCTTTAAATTTTTCGATATCGTCTTTTAGTACATTATGTTCTGAAGCATGACGTAAATTCACTCTAATCCATTTAATGATGTCCTCTGTATTAGATGTGACAAGGTTGTAAAGCTTTGTTTCATATTTAGGCGGAATAAATACTAGATTCACAATAAAAGCAGCCAATACTCCGAGCATTACAGTAAAAAAGCGAATGGATGCTATTTCAATGAAATCTTCACCAGGGCTTTCTAAAATCGCGATAACAGTAACAAGAGAAACAGGTATTGTGCTTTCAATCTTTAGTTTTAAATTTATTGCGATAACAATGATTGCTGTTAGTCCGATAACAAATGGATGGGAACCAAAAATTAAACCGAATCCAATTGCTAACGCTGCGCCGATAACATTTGCTTGAACTTGCTCAATAATAGATAAATAAGAACGATAAATTGTCGGCTGTATCGCGAATATAGCGGAAATACCGGCAAAGGCCGGAGATGGCAACTGTAGGACAGTTGCTAAAAATAATGCAAGTGTAATAGCGATCCCTGTTTTTAGGATACGGGCACCTAGTTTCATGTATGTTTAGTGACATTCCTTTCTTGAACTTAATCAATATCGTACTATACAGCGATTTAGTGCTATTTACAAGATGCACTTTCCCTTTTTTACATAAATTTAAAACGTTCATCTATTCTGAAAAATTGTAAAAAGAAAAGTGAAGACAGGGTACTCGTGTACTCTGTCTTTCACGTTTATTTTATGATAGTTTGCTGAACGCAACCTCTACGGCTTTTAAAGTTTCTTCTATATCTTCTTTAGTATGAGCAGTTGTTAAGAACCATGCTTCATATTTCGAAGGTGCAAGGTTAATTCCCTGCTGGAGCATAAGTTTGAAGAACTTGGCAAACATTTCACCATCTGTATTTTCTGCCTGCTCATAGTTCGTTACCTTTTCCTCTGTGAAATAAATCGTTAATGCACCTTTTAAACGATTTAGTGTTATCGGAATATTGTATGTACGAGCATGAGCTAATATACCTTCTTCAAGAATGGCGCCTAACTCATCAAGGTTTTCATAAACATTTTCTTGCTTAAGTACTTCTAAACAAGCAATACCTGATAGTATTGATGCTGGGTTACCAGCCATTGTGCCGGCTTGATAAGCTGGCCCTAAGGGAGCGACTTGTTCCATAATTTCTTTCTTTCCACCATAAGCGCCGATTGGAAGCCCGCCACCGATGATTTTACCTAGAGCTGTTAAGTCAGGATATACACCTAAAAAGTCTTGTGCTCCACCATACATAAAACGAAAAGCGGTGATTACTTCATCATATATAACAAGCGCACCAGCGTTGTGGACTAGCTCATTCACTTCTTTTAAGAACCCGGGTTTAGGCTCAACAATTCCGAAGTTACCTACAATTGGCTCAACTAAAATTGCAGCAACTTGATCTCCCCATTTGTTCAATGCTTCTTTTAAAGGTTCGATTTCATTAAATGGAACCGTAATAACCTCTGAAGCGATACTTTTTGGTACACCAGCAGAGTCGGGAGTTCCTAATGTCGAAGGACCTGAGCCAGCGGCAACAAGTACAAGATCAGAATGTCCGTGGTAACAGCCTGCGAATTTGATAATTTTATCTCGACCAGTATAAGCACGTGCAACTCGAATTGTCGTCATAACAGCCTCAGTACCTGAGTTTACAAACCGCACTTTATCCATAGCAGGCATAGCTTCCTTAAGCATTTTGGCAAATGTAATCTCATGAGGAGTTGGTGTTCCGTATAAAACCCCATTTTCTGCCGCTTTTTGAATGGCTTTTGTAATATGTGGATGAGCGTGTCCTGTAATAATTGGCCCGTATGCAGCTAAATAATCAATATACTTGTTGCCGTCAACATCCCAAAAGTAGGCTCCGTTTGCTTTTTCCATGACAACTGGAGAGCCGCCACCAACTGCTTTATAAGAACGTGAAGGAGAGTTAACTCCTCCAACAATATGTTTTAGTGCTTCTTCATGTAATTTATGTGACTTAGTAAATTCCATTTTATCCTCCTATGATGTATCAAACTTGGAACAATGTTTATTCTATCATGAATACAGTCTACATTGAAAAATGTCAGATTATAATAGATTCCAATGCATACCATTTGTTGAAATGGCTGTTTTTAGATAGACTAATAAGTTGTGGTCAAATTTGGAGGGACGTAAAATGACAAATATTATTGAGGTAAACCAATTACGTAAAGAATTTAAATCGTACTCTAGCCGTCAAGGTTTAAAGGGTGCGTTTCGTGATTTATTAAATAGACAATATAAAACAATTCCAGCTGTTAATGATGTTACGTTTACTGTTGGTCAGGGTGAGATGGTTGGTTATATCGGTGAAAACGGTGCAGGTAAATCAACATCTATTAAAATGTTAACGGGCATTTTAACACCAACTTCTGGTCAGGTTCTTGTGAATGGGATGAATCCGCATAAAGAACGCGAACAGTTTGTACAGTCAATTGGGGTTGTTTTTGGGCAACGATCACAGCTTTGGTGGGATATTGCGGTTCAGGAGTCGTTTCGTCTGTTGAAGAAAGTGTACAAAGTATCAGACAAAGATTATAACGAGCATATGGAGCATGTTATCGCCACCTTAGATATAGGGCCATTGCTAGATAAACCTGTACGTAAACTATCATTAGGTCAAAGAATGCGCTGTGAATTAGCAGCTGCACTTATTCATAATCCACCACTTTTATTTTTAGACGAACCAACAATCGGTCTGGATGTTCTTGTTAAATTGAAAATCCGTCAGTTTTTAAAAGAAATGAATGAAAAATATAAAACAACAATTCTTCTTACTACACATGATTTATCCGATATTGAAGCGTTATGTGAACGAGTCATTATGCTTGATGAAGGTAGTGTTATTTATGACGGAGCTTTAGCTAAGTTAAGGTCTCACTGGGGAGAAGGAAAACAAATAGAATTTCAGTTTGCGGAAGAAATTGTACAGGAACAATTAACTTTTATCACTCAGGACCTTGATGTTCAATGGCAAAAAGGAGATAAACTAAATGTTTGGACTGCGTTTGTAAGCGATAAGGAAGCACAAATGTCAGAACTTATCGGTCGGGTTGTTGGTACACATCAGATTAAAGATCTAAGTGTAAAAGAAATCTCAACAGAAGAAGTCATTCGAAACATTTATGAAAAGGGAGAGGCTCTTTCAAGCTGAGGTGACATAATGGATAAATATATTGAAATGATAAGAATTCGGTTTTTAATGATGCTTGCTTATCGCACAAATTATTACAGTGGGATTTTAATTTATAGTATTAATATAGGTGCTTATTATTTTTTATGGACTGCGATTTACGGTGGTAAAGAGTCAATTGAGGGATTATCTGCGGTTCAAATGACTACTTATGTTGCAGTTTCTTGGATGGCAAGAGCTTTTTATTTTAATAATATTGATCGTGAGATTGCGCTTGAAATAAAGGAAGGTAAGGTGGCTGTGGAGCTTATCAGGCCGTATAATTATCTTGGCATGAAAACAATGCAGGCATTTGGTGAGGGTGTCTTTCGGTTATTTTTCTTTTCTGTACCAGGAATGGTCATTGTTGCACTTGTTTTCCCATTGGAGCTTTCATCAAATGGAACAACATGGCTTTTATTTGCGAGCTCACTAATCTTTAGTTTTATTGTGAATACCCAAATTAACTTAATAACAGGTATGCTAACCTTTTTCCTTTTTAATAATGATGGATTAATGAGAGCGAAGCGGGTTATTATTGATCTGTTTTCGGGACTTTTACTACCTATAAGCTTTTATCCGATGTGGGCTCAAGACATTATGGTGTATTTTCCGTTTCAAGCAATAAGTTATATTCCGAGTATGATCTTTACGGAAGGTATTACAGGAAATGAAGTATGGCAGTCAATATTGTTACAAGGGTTTTGGGCACTTGTGTTACTTCTTCCAATTCAAATTCTCTGGATATTAGCAAAAAAACGAATGATCATACAGGGAGGTTGAGGGAATGTTTTACTTTTCAATGTTCACACAATACATTGGACAATATATGAAAACAAGGCTGCAATACCGAGCTGACATGGTTGTTGAGCTATTATCTGATATGCTTTTTCAAGTAACAAACTTGGTCTTTATCCTTGTAGTATTTGGTCATACTCAATTTTTAAGTGGGTGGACCAGGGATGAAATTATCTTTATATATGGGTTTTTCCTAGTTCCTTTTGCAGTGTTTGGTGCATTTTTTAATATTTGGGACTTTAATGAAAGATATATTGTAAAAGGTGAGATGGACAGGATATTAACTAGACCAATTCATAGTCTTTTTCAGGTTATTCTTGAGAGAATGGAGCTTGAGTCACTGTTTGGAGCAATCACAGGAATTATTATTATGGGATATGCGTCTGTACAGCTTGGATTAAGCTTTGAGTGGTACGATTTTATCTTGTTTATTATATTTGTGATTAGTGGTGCACTCGTTTATGCAGGTATTTTTGTTTCATTAGCGAGTATTGGATTTTGGTCAGATGCACGAACATCTCTTATGCCGATGATGTACAATATCGGGAACTATGGTCGTTACCCTGTTGATATTTATAATGCCGTTATTCGGTTTGTGTTAACGTGGATTTTACCTTTTGCTTTTGTAGGGGTTTATCCTGCAGCTTTTTTCCTAGGAAAAGATGAGTGGTATGTGTACTCTTTTCTTACTCCTGTCATGGGGATTGTCTTTTTTTGTCTTTCTGTTTTTCTTTGGAACGCAGGAGTTAAAAGATATAGAGGTGCTGGAAACTAAATATATTTGAAGGGTCAGACAACAGTTTGTCTGGCCCTTTTCGTTTTCTCTCATAACCTCCTTTAAGCTTGTATATATTGTACAAAGTGTGTTCTTGAGTAGGGTGGGAGCAATGTGGGACTTATATTTTGTATATGTATTGCTGTTTGTATATTCATGAGCTTTAAAAGTGTTGTTATCATTTGCTTTCAAAGAAATTTTCTCTCTTTTGAGACAATAATTATGATTACATATCTTTATCTTTCTTTACTAATTGGATTTGGAATGATTTATTTGATTTGTATTCAAAGCAATATTCCGGTTCTTCATGAAGCTGGAATACCAATTTCTGATGGTTACTTTGATAATCTTTTAACCTCTTTGTACTTTAGTGCGGTTACGTTATTTTCCGTTGGTTATGGTGATGTTGTTCCTGTAGGAGTGGGACGTTTTCTAGCTGTCCTTGAGGCATTAATAGGCTATATCCTGCCAGCTGTTTTTTTAGCTCGTACAGTTATAGGGAACGAAAAATAGTTAATAGTTGTACGAAAGGCTAAAGTTGGTTACGCTTAGTGTAACAAACACTTCTTGGAGGGATAAATATGACAATAGAGGTTGGAAACACTGCACCGAATATTGAGTTAGTAGCTGATAACGGAGAAAAGGTTAAGTTATCTGATTATCAAGGAAAGTACGTTGTATTATATTTTTATCCAAAGGACATGACACCAGGATGTACAACAGAGGCTTGTGATTTTAGAGATCAACATCAAAGCTTTTCAGATTTGAATGCTGTCATCTTGGGAGTAAGTCCAGATCCACAGGAAAGACATCTAAAGTTTAAAGAAAAACATGATCTTCCTTTTCAACTATTAGTTGACGATGAAAACAAACTAGCTGAAGCTTTTGGAGTTTGGAAGTTAAAGAAGAACTTTGGTAAAGAATATATGGGAATTGAGCGCTCCACTTTTATTATAGATCCTGAAGGGAAAATCATTAAAGAATGGAGAAAAGTCAAGGTAAAGGATCATGTTGAAGAAGCCTTGAATTACATAAAGGAAGTTAAAGCTTAAGATTGGTAAACATGGATATTAATCAGAGCTGAAAATACATAACGAAAAATTTAAAAGTAGAAGGTGTCCATATGAGAGACGAAAGAATAACAAACTTAGCATCTGTGCTTCTGAATCACTCGGTAAAAGTGAAAAAAGGTGAAAAGGTATTAATACGTGGTCATCTAAACACAAAGCCTTTAATAACAGAGTTGATTGATCAAGCGTATTCATTAGGAGCATATCCTTATGTTGATCTTTTTGATGATGAAATTTCATTACATTTAGCTAAAAATTATCAAAGAGAGCAATTAGTAACACAAGCTAGCTGGCAAATGCAAGTTTACAAAGATGTTGATGCAGTCATTATTATTATTGGCGAGGAAAATGATGCTGAAATGGCAGATATTCCAATGGAAAAGCATAGGTTACGCGGTGAAATCATGAAGCCGGTATCAGAATTCTATGTGAACAATCGTAAATGGGTTCTATTAAACTATCCTACTAAAGGGTTGGCGCAAAAAGCGGGAATGAGTACAAGAGCATTTGAGGACTACTTATTTGAGGTTTGTACAGTAGACTATGAGAAAATGGCAAGTGCCGTTGCACCATTAAAGAAGTTAATGGAAAATACTGACCGTGTACGTCTAACAGGTCCAGGAACTGATTTAAGCTTCTCTATTAAAGGAATTCCAGTTGTACCTTGTACAGGTGAAGCGAATGTTCCAGATGGAGAGATCTTTACAGCTCCAATTAGGGACTCAGTAAATGGAACAATCTCCTTTAACACACCGTGTCCATATCATGGCACAACGTTCCGAGATGTGAAGCTGACCTTTGAAAATGGAAAAATCATTGAAGCTGTTGCAGATCAAACAAAAAAGCTTAATGAAATATTAGATACAGACGAAGGGTCAAGATATATAGGAGAATTTGCAATTGGGTTTCATCCTATTATTGAGGAGCCGATGGGAGATATTTTATTTGATGAAAAGATATGTGGAAGCCTGCATTTTACTCCGGGGGAAGCATATGAAGAAGCGGATAATGGAAATAAATCTGCCATTCATTGGGATATGGTGTTAATACAAAGACCTGAATACGGTGGAGGAGAGATTTATTTTGACGATGTGTTAATCCGAAAAGATGGTCAATTTGTGTTACCTGAACTCGAGGGATTAAACCAGGAGAATCTTAAGTAAAAAGTATGAGCCTATTTTAAAAAGGTAAGGCAAACGTCCAGCCAAAATAGGAATTAGAGCGTAATGTATTAGGGAAGGCATTACCTCCTCAAATGTTAGCGCCGGATTGAAGTGCGGACCCGTGTTCCGCACTCTTTTTATGTTATTAGGAAACACGAGCCATAACAGTTTTAATACATAAAGGGGGATTTCATTGTGCAAATATTATCAACTGTGAAATTACCAGATTATTTAAAAGAAGAACTTTCTCAGAGTTTTCCGGATATCACGTTTCATCATGATAAAAAGATAAATGAAGCAAAGGATCTTATACCAGAAGCAGAAGTGATCTTAACCTATGGAGAGGATTTGACTGAGGAGCATATTAAAGCGGCTGATAATCTAAAATGGATTATGGTTGCTTCCGCTGGGATTGACCGACTTCCGTTCGCTATTCTTGAGGAGCGAAATATTACTGTAACAAACTCTAAAGGGGTACATGCTATACCGATGGCCGAATATTGTATATCCATGATGCTACAGGTTTCAAGGCAAGCTGAGGTGTTAATTGAAAATCAAAAGCAACATAACTGGAATAGACGAGTTAGGATGGAAGAGCTATACGGAAAAACTGTTTTAATTATAGGTACCGGTGCGATTGGGATTCAAACGGCTAAGCTATGTGAAGCGTTCGGGATGAAAGTTTTAGGTGTCAACAGTGATGGAAGAAAAGTAGAGCATTTTGACCGTGCCTATAGTATGGATGGAATTTCAATTCCTCTAGCAGAAGCAGATTTTGTGATTTCTGTTCTTCCAAGCACTGTAAAAACAAAAGGGCTTTTAAATAAAGACTTTTTCTATAAAATGAAGCAAGATTCTGTTTTTATTAATATCGGAAGAGGAGATGTAGTTGTTGAGAATGACCTCATTCCATTACTTAACGAAAACAAAATTAAACATGCAGTGCTAGATGTGTTTGAAAAAGAACCTTTAGCTGAGGACCATCCATTTTGGGAGATGGACAATGTTACGGTTACGCCTCATCTCTCAGGGATTACAAAGAATTATCTGCCTAGAGTAATGGTGATCTTTCATAGAAACCTTCAGTACTATTGTCATCATCAATTAACAAGTATGGAAAATATCATAGCATTAGAGAAAAGATATTAGATCAAAGAGAATGAATGAAAGCTGTTGGTAAATAATACTCTTATATAAAGAAAGTTTGACAAAAGAGATTCTCACAATGTACACTAATTATAAAGATTATAAAGTAAGAATGTTTTTAGAAGTGAGGTGCATGGCGAATGTCTGAACATCAATTAAAAGATGCGTTGGATGCCTTAAAACAAACAGGAGTACGTATTACACCTCAACGTCATGCTATACTTGAATTCTTAGTCGATTCCATGACACACCCTACAGCCGATGATATATATAAAGCGTTAGAAGGAAAATTCCCTAATATGAGTGTTGCCACAGTTTATAACAACTTAAGGGTATTTCGTGAAGTTGGACTTGTAAAGGAATTAACGTATGGCGATGCATCAAGTCGTTTTGATTTTGTAACGTCAGACCACTATCACGTAATTTGTGAGAAATGTGGAAAGATTGTTGATTTCTCTTACCCAGGACTTGATGAAGTTGAGGCGTTAGCTGCACATGTAACGGGATTTAATGTAAGTCACCATCGAATGGAGATTTACGGTGTGTGCAGTAGTTGTGAAAAGAAAGAAACACATTAAACAAGCTGGTCTTTTGGACAGCTTGTTTTTTTGTTGTAACAGTCAGTCGTATTGGAGAAATGGGCTTTGCTTACGTTCGCGAGATATGAAATAACCCTATTAAAGGAAAGTGGGCCACATTTGTATTGTATTTAAGTAAAAAGGGATGAAAAGCATACGCAAACAAGAATGTGAATGTTTTTGTATAGATAGGTGAATGAAATCATACGTAAAATACAGAAAAAGGGGAAAATGATAAAAAAAGTGGTAGGGAATGTGATAATTATCCATTTGCGTATTGTTTTGAAGTAAAAAGGGGTAAAAAGCATACGCAAAAGAGGAATGTGAATGCTTTTATATAGGATAGGTGGTATGAAACCATACGCATAATACAAAAAAAGGGAAAAATGATATTAAAAGTGATCAAAAATGCAAGAATTATCCATTTGTGTATTGTTTAAAAGTGAAATGGGGTAAAAAGCATACGCAAAAAAGGAATGTGCATGCTTTTACATAGATAAGCAGAATGAAATCATACGCATATTTTTTGAAGAGGAAACTCTTTATATAAATAAAAATGACCATCAATGCAGTGTGTGCAATTTGATGGTCATTTCTTGTCTTTTAATTCATTAATATTTAAGCCGTTCTTCTTTATTTGTTTAAACTCTTTTTATTATAACTTTCATCAAATTCTTTTCCTTCAAGATCCTTGTCCAATGTTAAAGGTTCCTTACAATACATACACATGTCTACCCGACCAAGTATCTTTGTCGGTTTCCCACATGATGGACAAGTAACCTGTACGGCTTTTGTCGAGAGCATACCGATCCAGAAATAAACAACGGTGCTTGCGATAATCGAAAGCATTCCTAACATCATAAAGATCGTCATAACCCACATGTTTGTTCGGAAAAATACCCCAATATACATAATAATAAACCCTATAAATATTAAGCTTAAAGCAAAGGTTCTTATTTTATTTATTTTACTAGTATATTTACGAGCCATTTTGACCTCCTAGAATAGATAAATTTTAAGTTCGTTTGCAATTGTCACCTTTAAAGTGAAAGATATAAGTAACAAGCTTCTTTTGGTCATAAGATACTTGCGCTTTTTTAAATATAGCACAGGTTATATAATAGATAAATTGTTTACTAAATTTACATAAAAACTTGTTTTTTTAAAGTGACTCTGAAAGTAAAGGGTTTTGACAATGAGATGTAGAAACATTTAGTAAAGCCCATATAAGGGAGGAAGATTGATGGAAAATATTCTCCGTCCTATTTATCAAGAACGAGCAAGTCATACCAATACTTTAGCCATTATCATGATTGAAAAGCGGAACCAAACCTCCCCTTTAACTGATAATTTAGATGTAGCTTTACTGGTTATTGTAAACGAAGCTGAGCAGGCTTTATTTGTTAAACATTATGAATATGAAGATAAAAAAGCATCTTTAACGGTGATGACGAATGGTGATCTGAACGAGTCCATCCTGTTAGGTACAAATAGAAGGATTGTAGATTGGATCCTGAATGGGAAAATTCTTTTTGATCGTAATGAATACATAATAGAACTAATTGACCGATTAAAAACATTTCCTTTTAGTGAAAGGAAAATGAAAATTGGCATTGAATTTGCAAAGCTGGTTCGAAGGTACTTAGAGGGTAAGGAGTTCTTCGAATCAAGGCAATTGTTAGATACTTATAATCATGTTGTTCACGCGTTACATCATCTAGCAAGACTTGAAGTGATTGACAGGGGCTACTATCCTGAGGTAACGGTATGGAACCAGGTAAAACAAATAGAGCCGCAAATTTATAAATTGTATAAAGAATTAGTGGAGAGTGAAGAATCACTAGAGAAAAGATTAGAATTACTTTTCTTAGCAAGTGATTTCCTAATTCATTCTAAGACAGAAATTGGGGCAGCACACATACTAACTGTTATGTCTGAAAAAGATTCATGGTACTTCGATGAGTTATATCAACATCCAGAGTTAAAATACTACTCTGTAGACTTAAGTGTCCTTTTAGAATTTTTAGTTGAGAAGCAATACATATCTATAGAAAGAAAACAAACAAAAGGTAAAGGGATCTATCATCGTATATATTTTCTTGAGAAAAAATATTGACTTTAATTTTTGTAGGTGATATATTATTAAACGTCGCTGTTACTTAAGTGTTAGCAGCGTCGCTTATTTTCTTCTTAAACGGTAAAAAAACTTTTTTGAAAAAGAGTTGACGTTCTAGGTTGAAGATGTTATATTAATAAAGTCGCTTCTGAGAGAACGACATTAAATGATCTTTGAAAACTAAACAAAACCAAGCGTGCCAACGTTAATTTCGATTAAC
>NZ_NUMC01000009.1:0-23989 GCF_002577655.1 Bacillus sp. AFS040349
AACAATTGGGGTGCAGTTCATTCTCACGGGTGGTTTTGACTTTTGTCTATAGTCTGAACCGATTCTATGAATTGGTTTTCTTGACGTTTTAACTATTTAGGAAAATAACTTGAAAAGATTTAATAATCCTGTAATTCCCGTTGTATAAAGCTCTCGGTTGTAATGGCTGCTACACCTAAAGCTGCCGAATGGGTTGAATGCTTAGAAAAACTAATTTGTAGGTCTTGCTGTTGAAAAGAAAGTGAATGTGAATAAATAATATCCAACATGGATTGCTTTATCCATGTTTGGGCCATTGCTAAACGATTTCCTATAATAATTTGTTCGGGGTTAAATGTGTTTATAATATTGTTGATTCCGTATCCTATATATTGGCCTGTTTCTTTAAAAAGCGCGATTGCTTTTTCATCTTGGTTTTGTGCTTTGTCTATTAATGATTCAAGGGTCGAATCAGAGCCTGCACTCTTTAAAAGAGCGTGTTCAGATGCATAAGCTTCCCAACATCCTTTACTTCCACAGCTACAAGGGATTCCATTCATATTGATGACCATATGTCCCATTTCGCCAGAGAAACCATGAAGACCTTGATACAGCTCATTATTTAATATAAGTCCAACACCAATTCCAATTCCTGCGCTTACATAAACAATATTCTTATAATCCTGACCAACTCCAAATTGCTTTTCTCCATATGCTCCAGCATTCGCTTCGTTCTCGACGATAACAGGAATCTGAAATTCTTCTTCTAAGAGGGTTTTTATATCGCTGTTTTTCCAACCGAGATTTGGAGCAACTCGTATTTCACCTTGTTTATCAACAATTCCAGGTATGCCTAAGCCGATTCCTATGATTCCGTAAGGTGTTTTAGGGAGTTCTTTTATTAAAGAATGGATTACCTGTTTAATTTGTTCTGTGACTTCTATGAAAGTGTGTTCATTTACTTTTACTGTTTTTTCTAATAGTATCTTTCCTTTTAGATCTGTTACAACCCCCAAGATATAATTAACACCCAAATCTATGCCAATAGAATATCCAGCATTCACATTGTAATGAAGAAGTACAGGTCTTCTTCCTCCGCTAGATTCTCCTGGTCCTGATTCATAGACTAAATTCTTAGTTAATAGCTCATTAACAAGAGAAGAAACAGTTGCTTTATTTAAACCTGTTTGTTGAGCAATATCGGCCCTAGAAATGGGCTCTTCATTTGTTATTGTTTGAAAAACAAGCAAGGTGTTATTTTTCTTCACAATTTGTTGATTCCATGTAAGTTGACTCAATTTTTTCACCTATTTCCAAAGTTTTCGGATAAATATAATTATAATACAAACTTAGTTTAATAAACAGACGAACTTTTTCACCTTCATATCATAAACTAGTTTCCTTATTTATAGGTTCTGGTAAGTTATAAGTTAAAGTTTTTTTATACGATCAAGGAAATATGCAGCAAGTATATTTTCAATACATATCTTTGCAAACACATATGTAATAGAATAAGAGGTTTATATAGTAAGGGTCACTTAAACAGGATTATAACATGAACAAAGAACTTTTATTCATTTTTATTCTATTTAGTTGAAATGCATAAGGAATAAAGATCAGAATTCTAATTTGTAAACAGATCTTTATTCCTTTATTTGAATCACTATTATAATCTTTCCTCTTTTGGTAGTTGATTTGGAGCACTTTGGATATTTTGTTGCTTAATTTCTAATGTTTCTGAGGAATAAATTTTAATCACTAGTTGTCCCCCGTACACTTTAGATTGAATAAGTAACGGTTGATTATGTTCGTTCTCAAATGTAAAATCAGGTCCATACCAGCTGACAGTAGCATCGCGTTTTGAAGGAACATAAGGGACTATACGACTATGCGAGTATCGTTCAATAATTTTTACTCCGGCTTGATCAACTGCATTAAACAATGTTGAAGAGACTTGACAAATACCTTCACCAATCCATTCTGAGAGTTCTCCTCTTACAATTACCGGAGCAGGCAAATAGCCTTTTTCAATGGTTCGTTTACCAACAACCGCATTAAATGAAAAAGTCTCTCCAGGAAAAACGACATGGTTATTAATTGCTTCAGATGCTAACTTAATATTATGTGACCGTTCCATGTTTCTACTATTAAAATAAGTTACGTAATGACTAATTAATTTTGCTTTAATAGATGCTAGAAGTTCACTGTCAACCTTTGGATAGACCGTTTTGACAGGCACTTCAATAGAGGTTGAGCCTTTTTGTAAATATGTAGCATAAACAATTGATTTCCATTTTACTTGATCGAGTTTATGCCCCATTTTTTCACTCTTTATTTGACCATGATCATCTAAGTATGCATTAGTAGGTGGTTCATAAACAATTGATTCTAAAGAAGCAGTAAATTCATCTAATTTTTCTTGGTTAATAAATTCTCCTTCAAAAGATGGTAGGGCAAGCTCTGAACGATGAAGAGATGTTATTTCTTTCCCTTCAAATGTTACAGATAAGTTTTCAGATTGAACAGAAGGCTGGATCATTATCATAAAAATGGCTAATAGATATTTCATAGAAAAACTCACCTCCCATTTTCTGCTAACTCAGTTACGAATGGATCTCTCATTACTTTCCATGGAGAAAAGAGTGAAGTTCTTATTAAGGTGAAGGTTTGCGTTATTTTAACAGGACCAACTTCATCTAGGTATATTTTCGTTTCAACAGGAAAGGTCGATACTAAAGGAAAGTCATGGTCTTCTTGACTCTTTTTTATTGTCCATTTCATCCCTTCAATATTGTTGAGGACATTGTAAGAGCCATCATTTTTATTCATATTTGAAATGCTTATTCCTTCCATTAATTCCTTGTCATGATTTTTGGCTGTAATAAGAAAGATATTTAGTATTTCTTCTGCTGAAAGTGATGCTGTATAGTCATCGAATTTTCCAGCAGCTTTTAAGATCATAACATGATGAGAAAGGTCGAATTTTCGGGTGCGATGTGTTGTACTACCAGAGAAATGAATGCAAAAATGTCCGGGAAATCCATTTTGAATTGCCCCCGCTCCGTGTGGCATCCCATGCATTGATGCGGGAATTAACTGATCGTCTATGAGAATAAAAACGGCTCGTCTTCGCCAACTCCATTTTCCGTTATAAATTTTCTTCATAATTTTAGTATCATCTTTCGTTAAGGGTTGTACATCTGCATGACCACTTCCAGCTCTTCTTTGAACTTTAAAGCTTTGCCCACTATCAATATCAATAACAGCAAAAGATGATTTTCTTGGAATAATTTCATTTACTACATCCCAACTTAGCAACACTGGTTGAAAACTAATGTGGGGACGTGGTTGATCATTTGCCGCTAATGCTTGTTTTTGGGAAAGGCAAATAAAAAGAAAAACAAGTAACAATGTTTTTTTCATAAAAAGTCACTCCAAATTAATCTTGTTTCACTTATTTTGTGTAAAAAACTTTATATCATAGCTATATATAAATGGGAATATAAGGTATCAATTGTAAAGAAATGAAACAGAATAAATGAAACGGAGAGTTATACGTAAAAAAAGAAAATATTGGAGAAGTATAATGAATTTTGTTTATGGGTTTCTGTATATATTTGCTGCATGGAAGTGGGGAGATTGGAAAAATTGGAGAAAATATTATCCAACTATCTTATTTTTTATCATTGGTGACTTGTTATATCATTTTTTATTTTATGATTATTTTCCATTATGGAAGTTTAATCCGATTCCTTTTGATGAAAAATTGGGAATTACAGGCACTCATATCTCTTTATTTATCATGTTTATCAAATATCCATGTACAATTCTTTTGTATTTAGGGAATTTTCCTATTGAGCGCTTGAAACGCTTTATGTATATTGGGATTTGGATTTTAATTTATACAGCAAATGAGCTTTTAACACATTCTTTTGGAGGAATAAATCATTATAATGGATGGAATGAATGGTGGTCGGTATTGTTCAATTGTGCTATGTTTTCTCTATTAGCATTGCATCATTATCGTCCATTAATAACATGGATCCTTTCCTTTGTTTTTATTTTGTTTTTATGGACGGTTTTTGGTGTACCGTCATCAGTTTTTCGTTAAAACAAGAAAATGGGTTCAGGATCTTTATTTCATTTTTAAAGAAACAAGATTTTTTGTTCCTCATCAGGATTATTATATACAAGAGGTAGTAGAAAAATATAGAGGAATTAGTTTACTTAATTAAATATTTTCTGATACTCATTCTTCTTAATTCTGTTACAATGTCATATACATAGTTTTTATCAGAATAGATTAGGAGAATGATTCATGCTTCAAACAGTTAATCGGCAGCTGGAAAAATGGATGCCAATCATCACGCCAATAAGCGTAATTATAGGGGTGATGCTGGCTGAAAATCTTTTACCCCTTACATTTTTAATTCCGTGGCTATTTGCGTTTATGACTTTTTCAGGTAGCCTTAACTCCACTTTTACTTCTTTAACAGGAGCATTAAAAAAACCACTGCCTTTATTTATGACTTTAATGCTGTTGCATTTTATTATGCCACTTCTAGCTTGGACAGTAGGACACGCATTTTTTGTGGATGATCATTTAACAATGACCGGATTAGTGCTAGCAAGCGTTATTCCAACTGGGATTACAAGTTTTATTTGGGTAACAATCTATAAGGGGAGTATAGGCTTAGCATTATCTATTATCTTGTTTGACACAATATTGTCGCCGTTTCTTGTTCCGTTTACTTTATCTTTTCTAGTTGGTCAAAAAATTCAAATAAATACAATGGATATTATGTATGGGTTGTTATTTATGGTTGTTATTCCGTCTATTTTAGGAATGTTTACAAATTTTGTGACAAAAGGGAAAAGTGTTAAAGCAGGGAAAAATCTTGCGCCGTTTTCAAAACTTGCTCTTGCTTGCGTTGTTATGATGAATGGAGCTGTTATTTCTCCCTATCTAAAGCAGTTCAGTTTAAAATTGGTTATGATTGCTATTGTTGTTTTTACACTTGCTTCTTTTGGATATTTCTTAGCATGGATGCTGTCAATTCTGTTAAAAAGAGACCGCGAAACAAAAGTAGTCATGATGTTTACCGGTGGAATGCGGAATATAAGTGCAGGAGCTGTAATTGCGGTTCAATATTTTCCTCCGGCTGTAGCTGTACCTGTAGTTTTGGGAATGTTGTTTCAGCAAGTGCTTGCATCAATCTTTGGTCTTATATTTAATCTTTTTGATCAGAAACAAAAACAACATTTTGAGGGTAATATCCCTGCTTCACAATAAATTATTCTCGTGTATTTTAAAAAGAAGATGTTGCCAAATATTTCTGAGTGTGTTAAAAATAATGTGAATTACTAATTTCATATACGATAGATTTTCACCACTAGGGGAGCTTTAAGCTGAGAGAGGCAGTGCGCCTTGACCCTTATTACCTGATCTAGATAATACTAGCGGAGGGAAGAGGTGTTTGAATAAATAGACTTTAACGAAATTTGGCTATAATTAGTAGCAGTATAACTAATTTTTATACCATTATTCGATTCAAACCACTTCTTTTCTTAAAAAAGAAGTGGTTTTTTTATTTTACTGCATTTTTAAAAAAGGAGGGAAAAACATTGTCTATTCCAATAGAACGGTTAATTAATATCGTTGATGAACGCAAGGAGGATTTGGTTTCCTTATTAAAAAGATTAATTGAATATAAAACACCTGCACCACCTGCTAGAAATACAAATGAAGCACAACAATTTATTGCAGAGTTTTTAGAAGAGAAAGGTTTTACCATTGATCTGTGGGATGTGTATCCAAACGATCCTAATGTTGTTGGTGTGTTAAAAGGGAAGGAACCCGATCTATATAACAGCTTGATTATTAACGGTCATATAGATGTGGCCGAAGTTAGTGAGGATGAAAAATGGGATGTTGATCCGTTTATCCCTGTTGTGAAAGATGGTGTGATTATTGGGCGTGGTGCAGCTGATATGAAGGGTGGATTAGCTGGTGCATTATTTGCTATTCAGTTAATACACGAACATGGTATTACCCTTCCTGGTGATTTGATTTTACAATCTGTGATAGGTGAAGAAGTTGGGGAAGCTGGGACTCTTGAATGTTGTAAAAAAGGATATAAAGCAGATTTTGCTGTTGTGGTGGATACAAGTGATTTACATATTCAAGGGCAAGGGGGCGTTATTACTGGTTGGATCACTGTAAAGAGTGACAAAACGTATCATGACGCAACGAGAAGGCAAATGATACATGCCGGCGGAAAACTTTTTGCTGCCAGTGCTATCGAAAAAATGACAAATATTATTCATGGATTACAAGACCTTGAAAGGCATTGGGCAATTTCGAAAAGCTATCCTGGATATCCTCCTGGTACAAATACAATAAATCCAGCAGTAATTGAAGGAGGAAGACATGCTGCATTTATTGCTGATGAATGCCGTTTATGGATTACTGTTCATTATTATCCAAATGAAACACATGAGCAAATTATAAAAGAAATTGAAGAGCATATTCTCCATGTTGCTCATGCAGATCCTTGGCTAAGAGAGAATCCTCCAACATTTGAATGGGGAGGAAAATCAATGATCGTTGATCGGGGCGAGATTTTTCCGTCATTAGAGATAGATCAAAATCATCCTGGGGTGAAAGGTTTAGCCTCAACCCATGAACAGCTTTTATCAACACAAGCTATGGTTGATGTTTCACCAACCGTAACCGACGGAGGATGGTTAGGAGACGCAGGAATTCCAACCGTCATATATGGACCTGGAAAATTACAACATGCACATGCAGTAAACGAACAACTATCCATTCAAGAACTTGTCGAGTACACAAAGGTCATTTTAGCTTTCATCTATAAATGGTGTCATTCAAAGAAGAGTGACCAAACTGTTGATTAGTTATTACACTTTAAATAATAGAAAGTAGGGGAAAATAAATGAAATTTAGTCAAAGGCTGTACGAAAAGGTTCTACCGATCTGGGAAAGTAATCATAATCATCCATTCGTTAAGGGAATGGGGAATGGAACTCTTGAAAAAGATAAATTTCGGTTTTACATGATACAGGATTATTTGTATTTGATTGAATATGCAAAAGTATTTGCCCTAGGTGCTGTGAAAGCTACAGATTTAAACACAATGGGTAAATTTGCAGCATTACTGAATTCTACTTTAAATGAAGAGATGGAGCTACATCGACAATATGCCAAAAAATTCAAGATTACTGTAGATGAGCTTGAAGAAGCTAAACCTTCTCCAACAACTCTAGCCTATACTCACTACATGCTTCATGTTAGTCAAAATGGAACACTTGCCGAATTGGTATCTGCTTTACTTCCATGTATGTGGAGTTATTGGGAAATTGGTAAAGATTTAAAGAAAATAGATGGTGCAAGCGAACATGAATTTTATGGAGAATGGATTTCGATGTATTCATCTGATGAATTTGGTCAACTAGCTACATGGTGTATTGAGTTAATTGATGAACTCTCAGATGGTAAACCAGAATCAGAATTAGTGAAATTAGAAGAAATCTTTCTAAATACAACTAGATTCGAGTACATGTTTTGGGAAATGGCCTACCACGAAATGATGTGGCCAACAAATGGATAAATCAATTCTTGAATTTAAAAATATAACCTTTCAATATAGGGAGCACCCTAGTGGAGAACCTATCTTGAAAAATATGAATCTACATATTCGTGAAGGAGAATTTATAAGCATTATTGGACCAAGTGGTTCAGGAAAAAGTACATTATTTAAGCTAATAACAGGGTTGGAGCAGCCTTCAGAGGGAGAAATTTTCCTGAAGAATCAACTAGCCATAAATCGACTTGGGCAAGTAGGGTATATGCCTCAGCAGGATTTACTTTTGCCTTGGCGCACAATTATTGAAAATGCATTACTTCCATTAGAGATAAAAGGAGTAAAAAAACACCTGTCTCTTCAAAAGGTTAGTGAATTATTAGAAGAGTTTGGGTTGAAAGGTGTAGAGGATTGCTATCCTGGTGAATTATCTGGAGGAATGCGGCAGAGGGTCTCGTTTTTAAGAACAATATTAAGCGGGTCAAATATTCTCCTTCTGGATGAACCGTTTAGTGCTTTAGATGCTATCACTAGATTATCGTTACAGGAATGGCTACTCTCACAATGGCAAAAAAGAAAAGAAACAATTGTTTTCATAACTCATGATGTTAATGAGGCATTGTTTTTATCTGATCGTATTCTTCTATTTACAGAAACTCCTGTAACGACCTTGAAAGAAATTATAGTTCCACTAGAACGCCCTAGAATCTTAAAAGATTTAAACCGGCCAGAGGTAATCTCTTTAAAAGATGAGTTGCTTGAAGACTTACGAACGAGGATGAAAACATGAGTATTTTTAAAAAATATGGTGCATCCAGTACGTTAACTATTTTACTTCTCGTTGTTTGGGAAATTGGTGCAAGGCTTTTGAATATGGGATTCATTCTGCCAACACCAACTGATGTTGTTTTAAAGATATGGGAATTAAGAGTACCTTTGTTTTTAGAACACTTACCTGCTACATTTCTTATTATCTTGATTGGACTCTCCCTTTCTATTTTATTTGGGGTGGGGCTAGCTGTATGGATGAACATAAATAAAACAGTAGAAAAAACCTTCTATCCTCTTATGATATCGTCACAAACAATTCCAATTATCGCATTGGCACCGATTTTTGTTTTATGGTTCGGCTATACGATTTGGAGTAAAGTTGTTGTAACTGTGCTTATCACCTTTTTTCCAATAACAGTAAATACGTATGATGGCCTTCGTGCAACAACTAAGGAATATAAAGATCTTTTGCGAACTATGGGAGCAACAAAAAAAGACATTTTCTTTAAACTGCAAGTACCTGGAAGTGCATCTTATTTTTTCTCTGGATTGAAAGTGGCTGTAACGCTAAGCGTAATCGGTGCTGCAATTGGCGAATGGATCGGTGCTCAAGCTGGGTTGGGGTATTTTAGCAGAAGAATGATGACTCAGTTTGATGGAGCAGGGGTTTTTGCACCAATTATCATATTATCTGCAGTTGGTATATTATTATTTGTCATCGTAAGTTCATTAGAGAAAAAAACATTAAAATGGAGGAAAACAGAATGAAGAAGTTATTATTAATGTGCCTATGTTTAGTATTTGGATTAATTACAGCTTGTGGTACTAACAACAG
Organism: Bacillus sp. AFS040349; assembly: GCF_002577655.1. NCBI lineage: Bacteria > Bacillati > Bacillota > Bacilli > Caryophanales > Bacillaceae > Bacillus > Bacillus sp. AFS040349. The sequence goes on from NZ_NUMC01000009.1 coordinate 9,190, forward strand.
CACATCAACAGAAGCAAATGAAGAAACGAAAGATCTAAAGGATGTTAGTATTATGCTTGATTGGTATCCTAATGCTGTACATAGCTTTTTATATATTGCAAAGGAAAAAGGATACTTTGAAGACGAAGGATTAAATGTTGATATTCAATTTCCTGCTAATCCAACAGATCCGATCAACTTGGCAGCTGCAGGGAAAATCACGCTTGGCATATCGTATCAACCAGATGTTATTATTGCTCGTGCCAATCAAGATGTTAAGATAAAATCAGTTGGTGCTATTGTCCGTTCACCATTAAACAGAGTTATTTTTATGGAAGAAAGTGACATTCAATCTCCAAAGGATTTTGAAGGAAAAACAGTCGGATTTCCTGGTATTCCGCTAAATGAATCATTAATTCAGTCTATGGTTAAAGCTGATGGTGGAAACCCTGAAAATGTTGAAATGATAGATGTTGGCTTTGAATTAGGCTCTTCTATTGTTAGTGAAAAAGTAGATGCTGTTATTGGGGCATATATAAACCATGAAGTACCTGTATTAGCTTATGAGGGACACAACACACGAAATATTAACCCGACAGAATATGGAGTTCCTAGTTATTATGAGTTAGTTGCAGTAACAAGTGATAAAACATGGGAAGAAGAACAAGAAAGTATTGCAGCCTTTTGGCGTGCTGCTACAAAAGGCTATGAATTTACAGCAGAACATTCTGAAGAAGCTTTAGAAATTCTTCTAAATAATCAAGATGAAGCAAACTTTCCTTTAGTAAAAGAAGTGGAAACAGAAAGCTTAGAAATATTATTGCCACTGATGAAATCTGAGAATGGATTTGGAAGTCAGGACCAAGAGCAATGGGAAAGCACAATAAGCTGGATGAAGGAAGCAGGTTTAATTACTACAGAACCTGAGGCTGAAGATATATTTGTGAATATTAAAGAGTAACTTTATAATGGCGTACTCCTTAGTTTATTGAGGAGTACGCTTTTATAATATAGTGTTTTAAACACATCATAAGAGAGAATCCAAGAAAGCTGTTTTACCATAACCCCTAGTGTAACTGAAAAAGGACTTGGTGGGATTTGAACCCACAAGATGTACAACAATTTACGACAAAACTGTTGACTGCTCTAACCACTTGAGCTACAAGTCCAATTATATTATGTTCATAATAATTCATTTTATAACACCAAATAAAATAAATAAAAAAGAGATGTGGGATTCACATCTCTTAGCAATTAAATTTTTAATTCAACGTCAGCTGCTTTACGAAGTTCTTCCACTTTTGTAGCTACTTTTTCTTGTGTTTTTTGTTGTTCAAGATTAGCTTTTAAAGTATCTTTTACATCCTCATATTTTGGAGTATCTTCAGATTCACCAGCCGAACTTACCATTGAATCATAATATTCTTTTATTTCTTCATCTTTTACTTCTTCTACCTTCAAATCATTTTTTACAAATTGATCATATTTTACCGTATCAGCAATCTGTTCTTTTAGCTTGTCCAAGGTTAAGTTATTCGTTTTTAAAGCTTCCTCAAACTCTTCTTCTGTTTTATAGCTAGATTTTAAAGTTTCTAACTGTTTGTTAATATCTTCTTCTGAAGCTTCATAGCCTTTATTGTCGATTTCTTGTAGTAATAATGTTTGTCCAACAAGACTTTCAAGCGTATAGTCTTTAATTTGCTTTGCCATATCATCTGTTGTTAAGTCTTGTCCTAATTGTGAAAATTGCATTTGAGAAATACTTAAGGCGTCATTATATTGATTTCCTTTAATTTCCTCTCCATTTACAATAGCAACGACCTTTTCTTTTTCCACTTTTTGTGCGTCAAGCTTTTTTTGCATTTCCTCAGCATCCACATCAGCTGTTTCTTTAGTTGCTTCTTCAGACGTTTTAGTGTCTTCACTAGCTTTTTCTTCGTCGTTATTGCACGCTACAAGAGAGAGTGAAAGCAACCCGATTAAAGCTGTTAATAAATATTTTTTCATTTTGTATACCCCTTTCGTTCCTATAGAAGGACATATCTTATGTACATAATTGGAATTGTATAACAACTAAAGAAAAAATAAAAGGTTTACATATAAACCATAACAAATTTTTAATGAAAAGTTACACATTTTAAAAGATAGGTGAATATCATAAAAATTTTGAATAATAACTTAAAATCAATCCTTAAATAAACGGATAAGAAGCGTTAGAGACGTCTGAGAAGCTTTTAAGAGAAATTACCTGAAGATGGTAACGCTTACACTAACTAATTGGAAGAAATACTCACAACATTTCTCTAAGACCTTGATTATGAAAATCATCATGTTAGTATTAAATCGTGAGTTAAAAATACGAACAAAAATACGAACGATATTGGAGAGATGAGATGCTACACGATAAGACAGTTGCATTTTTAGGCGCAGGTTCGATGGCAGAAGCTATGATATCAGGATTAGTCAAATCTGAATTTCCAACAGAAAATATCATTGCGACAAATCGTTCCAATGAAGAACGGTTATCTGCACTAAACGAAAATTATGGTATCAAAGGAATCAAACTTAAAGATTTACCGTTTGACCAAATAGATGTCTTTATATTGGCAATGAAGCCAAAAGATGTTGATACAGCATTAAAGGGTATTAAAGATCATATCAAACCAAATCAACTCATATTATCAGTTCTAGCTGGAATTACAACAACATATCTTGAAAAAAACCTTCATAATGGCCAGCAAGTAGTTCGAGTAATGCCGAATACGTCAAGTGCGATCGGTGAGTCAGCTACTGCCATATCCCCAGGTCATGAAACATCAGAAAACAATGTTCGACTAACTCAAGATTTATTAGGTTGCATCGGTGAAGTTTATACAATAGAAGAAAAAGATATGGATATCTTTACTGGTCTAGCAGGAAGCGGCCCAGCTTATTTCTATTATTTGATGGAGCATATGGAAAAGCAAGGATCACAAGCAGGCTTTGACTTGGAAACAACAAGAGAAATCATTGCTCAAACGATTGTTGGTGCAGCCAAAATGGTTCAAGAGCAAGATTACACGCCTACTGTACTAAGAGAAAAAGTTACTTCACCAAACGGTACAACAGCAGCTGGATTAAACGCGTTGGATGAAAATGGTGGGGGTAAAGCCATTGCGAAGGCAGTTGAGCATGCAGCAAAACGTTCAAAAGAAATTAGTGAACAGATTCAAGAGAGTTTACTAGTTAGCTTATCAAAATAAATGAGATTTTGTTTACGAAAATGAAAGACTAATAGAGAGAAACAAAGAATTTGAGAGAGATAAATACGACTCAGGAGTGATATCATGACGACCCTAGACAACGAAAAAAAACGGGTTGTAATAAAAGTAGGAAGCAGTTCTTTAACAAGTCGACACGGGGAAATTAGTCGACGTAAACTAGAGAAATTAGCTGATGAAATTGCCTTACTAAAGGACGAAGGACATGAAATTGTCTTTGTTTCTTCAGGTGCTGTTGCAGCAGGCTATCGTAAGCTAGGTTGTATTGACCGTCCAACATCTTTACCTGAAAAGCAAGCTGCTGCTTCAATTGGGCAAGGATTATTAATTGAGGCATATTCAGAGATCTTTCTATCACACGGGTATGTGGCATCACAAATCTTAATTACACGAAGTGATTTTTCGGATGAAAAACGCTACAACAATGTACGAAATACACTAAATGTTTTATTAGAACGTGGCATTATTCCAATTGTTAATGAAAATGATACCGTAACAGTTGATCGCTTGAAGTTTGGTGATAATGATACGTTATCAGCAAAAGTTGCCGGCTTAGTAGAAGCTGATCAATTAATGATTTTATCTGATATAGATGGTTTATACGATTCAGATCCTCGAAAAAATGAAGAAGCAAAATTACTTGAGAAAGTATATGAAATTACCCCTGAAATCGAAGAGGGAGCCGGTGAATCAGGTAGCAACGTAGGAACAGGTGGTATGAGATCGAAGATAGATGCCGTGAAGATTGCAATGGCCTCTGGTATTTCGACCTTCTTAGGAAAAGCGACGATTCCAAATATTCTTGGCGATGCTGTTCGCGGAGAAGCAAAAGGAACCTATTTCGAAGTAACAAATGAAACTGTTAACTTAAATCAGAAAAAACAATGGATTGCTTTTCATTCCGGTCCTGAGGGTGAAGTAACAATTAATCAAAACGTAAGAACTTCCATTGTTGATCATAAACACAGCATCTATTCATCAGACATTGAAAAAGTGGAAGGGCAGTTTGAAAAGGGTGCAGTTATTCGAATTCTTGATCATGAAGGAGAAAGAATTGGTTTAGGTGTTGTGAACTATTCAAATGAAGAGTTAGAAAAGATAGCTAAGGCTTCAGATGAAGGTGCTAAAAAGCAAGAGGTTGTCCATTTTGATGATCTAGTATGTGAACTTGAATTGTCGTTGCCTGTAGGAGTATAAAAAGGAGGAATTAGATGTCTGTAACAAAAGAACAACCAAATGTCGAATCACAAGCAATTGCAGCAAAAAAAGCCGCAAAAATATTAAGTTTATTATCAACTGAAGAAAAAAATGAAGCATTACACATTTTAGCTGATACATTAGATAAAAACACACAGGTTATTCTTGAAGCGAATGAGCGTGACCTAAAAGCAGGCCGTGAAAAAGGCTATGATGCAGCATATATGGACCGACTTGCTCTTTCGAAGGAACGTATCTATGATTTTGCAGAAGGCTTGCGTCAAGTAGCAGTGTTAGAAGATCCAACAGGAAAGATTCTTTCTAATTGGACTCTTGATAATGGGTTATTAGTAGAAAAGGTAACTGTGCCATTAGGTGTTATCGGAATGATCTATGAAGCACGACCAAATGTAACAGTCGATGCAACAGGTCTTGCTCTTAAATCAGGAAATGCAATCGTATTAAAAGGCGGATCATCTGCTTTATCATCAAACAAAGCAATCGTGCAGGTTATGCATGAGGCATTAAAAGAAACAAAGATCCCACAAGAAGCTGTACAATTTATTGCCAGCACAGACCGTGAAGCAACACAGCAACTGTTCACTATGAAAGAACATATCGATGTGTTAATTCCAAGGGGTGGAGGTTCACTAATAAATGCAGTTGTAAATAATGCCACTGTTCCAGTACTTGAAACAGGTGTCGGAAACTGCCACTTATATATTGATGTTGAAGCAGATGTTGAAAAAGCATTAAACATTCTTGTTAATGCAAAAACGGACCGTCCAGCTGTATGTAACGCGTTAGAGACAGCTATTATTCATGAGTGTTGGCTAGAAAAGAATCGAGATGTACTCGTGAAAACTTTGCAGGAAAATGGAATTACTGTTCATGGTGATGAAACAGCTTTATCCTATATTCCGAACTCAGTTCTTGCCAACGAAGAAGACTGGGCGAATGAATATTTAAGCTTAGACTTAGCTGTTAAAACAGTTAGTAATGTCGAAGAAGCAATAGATCACATTGAAGCATACGGTACAAAGCATTCAGAGGCGATTGTAACTGAAAACAAAGAAACAGCCAAGACATTTATGAGCTTAGTAGATGCTTCAGCTCTATATCATAATGCATCTACTCGCTTTACTGACGGTGGAGCTCTGGGCTTTGGTGCTGAGATTGGTATTTCCACTCAAAAGCTTCATGCGCGAGGACCAATGGGCTTACCGGCTTTAACAACAGTAAAATTTATGATGTCAGGCAATGGGCAAACAAGATAAGTAAAAATAAAGAAGTGACCGTAAATCGGTCACTTCTATTTTGTTTCCGGCAAGGGTATTTAAGTTCTCTTTACCTTTACTCTTTTCAATCTTCTATTAGAAAAATATACTTTATAATAGACAATGATAATCATTATCGATTATAATATTTGTAGTACAATAAATAAAAAACTGATTGGAGATGAATACATGTTTGTTCAAGTGAAAAAAGTGACAGTAACAGAGGGAAGTTCGACTCAAGTTGTTGATCGGTTTAGTAAGCCTGGTATTATTGAAGAGCAAGAGGGTTTTATTGATGCGACAGTAATGGTGAAAAAGGTAAGACGCGGTGAAGAAGAGGTAATGGTTCAAATTCGTTGGAAATCAGAAGAATATTGGAAGCAGTGGGAAAAAAGTGAAGCACATATCGCCGGTCATAAAGCAAATAGAGGTAAACCAAAGCCAGAGTACATTGTAAACTCAGAAGGCGGCTTATATAACGTAGTATACGTTAAAGAAGCAAAAGCTAAAGAAAATATAGAAAGTTAGTCAATATCTTATGATGTTGGCTTTTTTTATTGTTGGTAAAGTTTTTTTATCATTAATGAATAATAATGATAATTATTTTCAATAATAGTAATGAAAAGAGACAACCACGGTAATGGTTGCCTCTTCATACATATTAAAGATCAGTTGGTTCAAATGTTTTACAATCAGTTTCTCCACTACTTGATGCATTCTTTTCTTTATGATTGACTACATAAATTTGAGATGCACCACATTTGTTTTCATTTTGGATGTTATGAACACAGCTGCTTACTTCACATAATACGTCTAGTGCCATTATTAAAACACCTCCTTAATTGTTAGGATAAACAAGTTTGACCTATCCTATTCAGTAGCAGAGGTGTATTTTGATTTTTAGAGATAGCACAGAAGTAGTGAACTTATCTGAAAACTTTTATTTTTTAAAGTATTGACTCTTTTTTTATCGGTGTTATAATCATTAACATACAATGTTAGATAATCTAACAGGTGATTAGGGTGATGATGATGAAAAAGATTGAAGCAATTATAAGACCGCAAAAAATTACTGAAACAATAAAGGGACTAAAGAATATTGGAATTACTGGATTTACAGTTTCTCAAGTTGTAGGAAGAGGGAAGCAAAGAGATACAAAGGGTGTTTATCGAGGGAAAAATTATAATGTGACGTTGCATCCGAAAATTAAACTTGAGATTATATTATCTGATCATATGGTAGAACCAACCATAAAAACAATCATTTCATCTGCTCAAACAGGTGAAGATGGTGATGGCAAAATCTATGTATATCCTATTCTAGAAGCTTATAATATTCGCACTGGCGAACCGGATGTGTCAATTGATGATTTGACAATAAGAGAGTTTCCCACAAAGGAGGGAATATAATCAATGGAGCTTATTCATTTAAATACCGTTTGGATTGTTATAGCGGCAGCAATGGTTTTGTTCATGGAAGGTGGATTTAGCTTATTAGAGGCTGGTTTAGTTCGTACTAAAAATGCTGTAAATGTTACCATGAAAATCTTTGTTGACTTAACAATTGGGGCTTTAGCGTTCTGGGTTTTTGGATTTGCTATTATGTTCGGAGATAGTGCTTTTGGGTTTATAGGCACAAGTTTATTTGGAAGTCCTGAGAAAATTTCTTTAGGAATAGAATTACCGAGTGAAGCGTTTGTACTATTTCAAATGGGCTTTGCTGTTGCTTGTATTTCGATCATTTCGGGTGCAGTAGCCGAACGAATGAATTTATAGTAACAGCAGCACTTATTACATTAATCATTTACCCATTGTCTGGCCATTGGATTTGGAATGGTGAAGGCTGGTTAGCGCAGCTTGGAATGAAGGACTTTGCAGGATCAGCTGCCATTCACGCAGTTGGAGGCTTTGCTGCATTGGCAATGGCCAAGATTTTAGGTCCAAGAAAAGGAAGATTTAATTCTGATGGAAGTGTCAACGTATTTGCACCAAGTAATATTCCGTTAGCATCAAGTGGCGCATTTATTTTATGGTTCGGTTGGTTTGCTTTTAATAGTGGTAGTACTTTAGATGCTTCCAATACCTCTTTAGCCTCTATTGCAATTAATACAATGTTAGCTGGGGCAAGCGGTGGGACAGTTACTTTACTTTTAACAATGAATAAGTTTGGAAAAGCTGACCCGAGTATGACGATTAACGGAGTACTATCTGGATTAGTTGCTATTACAGCTGGCTGTGCATTTGTGAACCATTGGAGTGCAATTATCATCGGGGCAATTAGTGGTGTTATTGTTATTTATGCAACATTACTAATCGATAATCTCAAGATTGATGATCCAGTTGGAGCAGTTGCGGTACACGGTTTTAATGGTTTATTTGGTACAATAGCTGTTGGTTTGTTTGATACAACTGCCGGGTTATTTACAACAGGCCAAGTTTCACTATTAGGAGTTCAGCTATTAGGTGCAGTTGTTGTAGCGGCTTGGGGATTAGTAGGTGGTGCGGCAATTGCAAAAATATCAGAGGCAACTGTTGGTTTGCGTGCTACACAAGAGGAAGAAGAGGAAGGATTAGACATGTCTTACCACGGAATCCCTGCTTACAATGAATTAGAACGTTTTACAGACTTACCAACAAGTTTATATAATTTTGAAGAAACGACAGGTATTACTGTTGCAAGAACAGATCAAAAGAAAATTGTAGGATGATAAAAAGGCGAACCGAAAGCAAAATGGTTCGCCTCTTTATATTTGTGCGCCGAAATTTCTTACTTAATAACAATCGAAAACATTAGACCTAGATAGGTAGAAATTATAAAGGCTATTCCAAAACCTACGGCAAGAATTGGAGAGATCTTTTTATAAAAGCTAATAATAAGCAACCCAATAAATAGGACTCCAATTATAAGTAATAAGACAGCATCTAAATGAAGGGAAAGTTGAACGATAAAAGGTGCCGTAATGTTTTGGCCAAGCAAGAACTCTATCCACGGTGCTGGTCCTTCTTGAATGAGTGTCGCATTTACTTGGTGTGGTGGTGGCAATGTTCCTAAAACACCTGTGATGAAAAATACAACCATTAAAATAATTGTTTCTGCTTGTACCCATTTTATAGGGTTAAATTGATCGTTTGCTTTGACCTTTCTAGCTAAAAATCCATTTATTAAGGCAAAAGCAAGAATAGGAATAATGCTTAAATGCTTTACTAGTAACACCTGTCCATATGTGATTACCCATGAATTAACATAATCTCTTGGTTCAACAACAAAAAACATAAGGAAAATGCCTGTGATCGTTACTGTTAAAAACAAGATTATGGATAAAGGGGTAAACCATTTTAAAAACAAACGCCAATTTTTATCATCTTTAGAAAGCCATCCAACATGTAATAGCACTCCAACCCACATTGTAATCACTAAAAAATGAATAGCATGTGAAAATAAACCAGGCCAAAGGTTAAGTGTTGAAGAATGGCTAGCATAACCTACTGAGAAGATCATTAGTAGCAAGAAAAGGGCTTGAATATATTTAGAGCCTTCAACATAGATAGTCATCCATAATAATACTGCAAAGAAGCTTCCGTACAACCAAGCAATGCCGACCTGAAACTCCGTTAAGATCGAATAAGAAGTTAAGCTTATTAACCCTTCAGGAGAAAAAAATAAAATAACTTGTAATACAGGCAGAAAAGTTAAAATAATAATTCCTAACACAGCTAATAGTAAGCTTTGTTTTTTAACGGTAATAATAGGTTTATGTGTTTGTGGTACAAATTGTAATACAACATGTCCGACTAAAAAAGAAAAAAGCATATACGAAACATATTCAGTTACTGGTATTAGTTGACTCATCATTTACCTCTTTTTACGAAATAAGATCCATACCCCACCAATTAATAAAAGGATTAAGATCGTAATTATAATAGTAACAAAAGAAGAATTAGTTGTTGCTTCTTTAGCATTTGTTTCAGGTTGTGGTGAAGTTTGCTCTTCTTCAACAGATGTTGTTTCTTCTTTGTCATTTTGATTTGACTCTTCATTAGATGGTGCTTCCGCTTCCTTATCAATGAGTGTACCTGATTCTTTATTTGTCGTATTTTCTTCTTCTGTAGCTGGGAGATTCACAGTAAAGGGAATTTCTCCTGTAAGGATGTGACCATCTTTTGCTGCAATCTGCCAAGATAACACATAGTTTCCATTTGTAAGTGGACGATTAAATGTCCCAATTAGCTTACTTCCCTGAACTGTTACTGTATCAAAGGATTGCTCTTTAGTTTCCTTTGTTAAGGTCATCGTACTTTGGTCTTCAATCTCTCCTGCAAATTCAATAAAAAGCTCTGTAAGTTCTTTAGTGATTTCCTCACCCCCAGTAGGAGTTGAAGTTTTAACAGTTGTATGTGCTGAAACTGCTAAAGGAAAAATTAATAATAAGCTTAGTATTGTTAGCATTATTTTCTTCATATCAAAACATCCTTTATTAATTTATTTCTGTTACTCATTTTAGCATTGAATGTATTCTTCATTCATAAACCATTTCTGACAAATTAGCAAACAAAAAACGTTATGAAGGTATTTTGTAAAAGTTTTTTTAGGGAACTGTGCGGGTGCCTTTACAGACAAGTCCCCAGATACATATTGTAATAGTACAACGAAAGGGAGGTGTTGTTAATGAGTGGTGCAACTCCAGGCTATGGCCACGGTGGTGGCTTTGCGTTAATCGTTGTGTTATTTATCCTACTAATAATTGTAGGTTCTGCTTACGTTGGTTACTAAAAATTGATTAGTTAAAAATCGTTTCTATAAATAATTTAAAGGAGGAATTTAGAATGGGTTACGGATTCGGTTATGGCTATGGCGCAGGATTTGGCGGTTATGGTGCAGGATACGGTGGAGCAGGTTATGGCTACGGTGCAGGTAGAGGTTTCGCGTTAATCGTTGTATTGTTTATTCTGCTAATCATCGTTGGTGCTGCTTGGTTATAAGATAGGTAAGGCAGAGGGCCGAATTTATTCAGGCCCTCTTTTTCTTGTATTTTTAACTTTGTTTAACATAAAATTTTTTATCTTTTTTTGGGAAACTGTGCGGATGCCCTTACAGACAACTTCCTAGATACATACAGTAGTATTACAACGAAAGGGAGGTGTTGTTAATGAGTGGTGCAACTCCAGGCTATGGCTACGGTGGTGGCTTTGCGTTAATCGTTGTGTTATTCATCTTGCTAATAATTGTAGGCTCTGCCTACATTGGTTACTAAAAAATGAGAAGAAATGAATCATTTCAATAAATATTTAGAAGGAGGAATTTAGAATGGGTTACGGATTTGGCTATGGAGCAGGATTTGGCGGTTATGGTGCAGGATGCGGAGGAGCAGGTTATGGCTACGGTGCAGGTAGAGGCTTCGCGTTAATCGTTGTACTATTTATCTTACTAATCATCGTTGGTGCTGCTTGGTTATAAGATACCTAAGATAGAGGGTCTGAGTTAGTCAGATCCTCTTTTATGTATATTCTACATAATGAAACTTTACACCAGGTAATGGGTTCTCCGGAAAACCCAAAACTCTTTAACAAATTTACTAAAAAAAGAATCCTTTAAAACGTTGTTTGTTCTTTATGATGTTTTTTTCTCCTGCTCGATATATATAAGCGACCTTCTTTTAATCCAATACTGGAAACTGTCCAGAGGGAAAATTCCTCTTCTTTTTGAGTTGTTCATTTGGATAACAACACTGTCACTAGAAATTTCAATAATTTTTAATTTGTCAGAGTTGCTAATGTTTGGAATAAAATTTCCGCTTAACTCAAATTCCATATTGTTATGTAAATCCATGTTTCCTTCCTCCTATGTAAAAACGTTAAAAAACTAAAGTTAAGTTTCCCAATTTATAAATAATTATCCAGGAAATAATTATTTTCTTTAACAAATAAAGGAATTAATATAAAGAGTGGAGAAGTTTTCTAGTAAGAGGTTGAAGGAGTATAAATGAAATGCAGAATGCAACTATACCATTTGAAAAATTATATAATTTTAGAGATGTTGGGGGAATAGAAACAGAGGATGGAAATATTGTTAAATCGGGAGTCTTATTTCGGTCTGATGATATTTCGCGATTGACTAAGAAGGACTTAGATACATTTAGTCAGTATCAATTTAAACTAATTTGTGACTTACGTACATCCAACGAACGAAAATCTAAACTTTATGAATTTCCTGAAAGCTGGGGAATTGAATTAAAGCATGTCCCTATTTATCATGAAAGTCAAGACCTTTCCCATATGGAGTTTTTCCAGTTATTAGTTAAAGGATCTAAGAATCTGGATTTTGAAGAAATGATTAAGGATTTTTATCGATGTATGATCATAGAACGAAGACAAGAGATAAAAGAGGTCATCACTTTAATTGCTAATTATAACAAAGCTCCATGCTTAATTCATTGTACCGGAGGCAAAGATCGTACTGGTGTAATAACTGCACTTATACAGCTTTATTTAAACGTTCCATATGAAAAAGTAATCGACCATTATTTAGTGTCAAATGCATTGGTTGGACCAAGAATGAAAAAACTAGAAAACTTTATTCGAATGATGAGCTTATATCGTGTTTCTTCACAGCAAATAAAACCATTATTAATTGTAAGTCGTGATTATTTAGAAGATGTTTTACAGGAAATTTTGAAGGAATTTGGAACAGTGGAAAACTACTTTATCAAAGGGTGTGGAATAGATAAAAACTCCTTAAACAAGTTAAGGGGATTCTTATTGGATAAATCGAATAAAACTTCTTTGTGAACTCGCAACTGCGAGTTTTATTTGTATTTTATCTAAGTTACAATCATATTTATGACTGATATTCATAAAAAGGAGGAAAAAACGATGGATGAAACAATACAGTTAATTAAAAAATTGGTTGAAATACCAAGCCCATCAGGGAATACAGAAAAAGTCATTTCGTTTGTAGAGGAGTATTTAAAGCCTTTAAATGTAAATATGAAACGAAATCACAAAGGGGGCTTACTTGTTACTATACCTGGAAAAAATGATGATCGACATAGGATGTTAACGGCTCATGTAGACACTTTAGGTGCAATTGTAAAGAACATTAAATCTAATGGCAGATTAATGATTGATTTAATAGGGGGCTTTAACTATAACTCTATAGAAGGTGAATACTGTCAGATTGAAACCGCCGGTGGGAAAACCTATACTGGTACAATTCTTATGCATCAAACATCTGTCCATGTATATAAAGATGCCGGTAAGCTAGAGAGAAACCAAAAAAATATCGAAGTAAGAATTGATGAAAAAGTACATAATGCAGACGATGTAAAAGATCTTGGAATTGAGGTTGGTGATTTTATTTCATTTTATCCAAGAGTTGAAGTAACACCAAGTGGATTTATTAAGTCTCGTCATTTAGATGACAAAGCAAGTGTTGCGATATTATTACAACTAATTAAAAGCATAGTAATAGATCCTATTGAACTTCCATATACAACTCATTTCCTGATTTCAAATAATGAAGAAATCGGGTACGGGGGTAATTCAAATATAGCCAGTGAAACAGTTGAATACTTAGCTGTAGATATGGGTGCAATTGGGGACGGCCAAGAAACAGATGAATTTACAGTTTCAATCTGTGCAAAGGATTCAAGTGGACCTTATCATTTAGGTCTACGAAGAAAACTAATTGAGTTAGCAAAACAAAATAATATTAAATATAAAGTTGATATTTATCCATATTATGGATCGGATGCTTCTGCTGCGATACGATCAGGGCATGATATTATTCATGGATTAATCGGGCCTGGCATTGATGCTTCACATGCGTTTGAACGAACACATACTTCCTCATTGGAGCATACTAAAAGCTTGCTTTATCATTATGTTCAATCGGAGTTGACGTTAGCATGATCTATTATGTTGTTGATGTTTTTGCTGAAGAAAAATATAAGGGAAATCAGTTGGCTGTTTTTCGGAATGTAGGAGATTTATCTAGTGAGGAAATGCAGAAAATTGCGAGAGAAACTAATTTCTCAGAGACAACGTTTATTGAAACTGATGAAAAGGTAGATGGAGGTTACCGTGTAAGAATTTTTACACCTAATGAAGAAGTGCCGTTTGCAGGACATCCAACGTTGGGAACTTCATACATTATTCGCAATGAGATTATGGAAGAATTAGAACAACAGGTTGTACTAAAATTAAAAGTCGGAGATATCCCTGTTTCTTTTGATACATCTGAAATACTTTGGATGAAACAAAATGAGCCGAGCTTTGGTCAAACATTTACATATGAACAATTGAGTGATGTACTTAATTTAGATGTAGAGGATTTTGATGAAAAGTATCCAATTGAGGATGTTTCAACTGGTCTCCCCTTTATTATTGTTCCTTTAAAAGGGTTAGCTGAAGTGAAAAAAGCAAGGATTAATCAAGAAAAACTACTCGAATTAACCGAAAATACTAGAGCGAAAGCCATTTTAGTATTCAGTAAAGAAACTTATCATAAAGAACATCATATTAATGCAAGGGTGTTTGTTGATGTTTTCGGTATACCCGAAGATCCTGCAACAGGAAGTGCCAACGGTTGCTTGGCAGGATACTTGCTAAAACATCAATATTTTCAAACAAACACACTAGATATAAAAGTTGAGCAAGGATACGAGATTCAAAGAGAATCCTTGCTATATATTCGGGCAGAAGAAAGAGAAGGAAACTATACTATAAATGTTGGAGGTAATGTAGTTAAGGTCGCAAAAGGTGAATGGTTTTAGATTTTATTAAATTAAAAGAGTTCTTTTCCTAAACTGAAAGAGAACTCTTAGTAAATCACCTTTATATCTTAGACATAAATTTATAGGTGATAAATGTTCCGCCCAGCAGTAGAGCAGATAACAAAATGACAAAACCTAATCCGATTTCATCGATTAACGTTAGAAGGTAAATGATTAGTACGATATCTGTTAAAATAGAGCCTATGAAAAGTACCCTCGGGGATCTCATGCTATATACTATCTCCTTTAATTTAGCGTGCTTTCATCACAATTATAACGAAGATTCTTGTAAAAATAAAAGAGGGTGACTCAAAAG